>CAZZVG010000145.1:0-9199 GCA_964657295.1 Iningainema sp.
CAGGTTTGGCTGATTAACTTATCGGCTTTAAAATCAATCTGTAAAACCTGCCCTTACTCCGTTAAAATCTATCTCAAGACGGATGAAAATAATCGTAGATTTCTTGTGCAAGACGCGTTCCAATTCCGGGAACTTCTGTCAATTGTGTGGCTGTGGCTTGGCGGATATAATCAACAGAGCGGAAATGTGCCAAAAGCAGCTTCTGTCTGTGATTTCCCAAACCGGGAATTTCATCTAAACGCGATCGCGTTAACTTATCACTGCGCTGCTGTCGGTGAAAATTCACAGCAAATCTATGTGCTTCATCTCGCAATCGTCGTAATAGTTGAACCCCTGGTTGCTCTGCATCAGTTGTCAGAGGCTGTGACTCTCCTGGAAGAAAAATCTCTTCTCGCTGTTTGGCAAGACTCACAACTCGCAAGTCTTCTAACAAATTCATTTCTTGCAAGACGGCGACAACAGATGAGAGCTGACCTTTACCACCATCGATCATAATTAAGTCAGGCCAATCAGGATTATCTTCTCGCGACAATTGTGAATCTGTATACTTACGGAAGCGACGTTGGATAACTTCGGCGAGACTGGCAAAGTCATCTGAATGCCCTGCGGTGACAGTCGGATTTTTGATTTTGTAGTGACGGTAGTGCTGCTTCGCTGGTAACCCGTCGATAAAGACAACTTGGGAGGCGACGGCATTCGCTCCTTGGATATGAGAAATGTCGTAACCTTCGACGCGGTGGGGTAAGTCGGCTAAATCGAGAATATCGGCTAAATCTTGCATTGCTTGTTGATTGCTCCCGCTCAATTTTTGCATTCTTTGCAGTTCATACTGAGCGTTTCGCTCTACCATCTCAATCAATTCTGCTTTAATTTGCCGTTGGGGAGCTAAAATCGTCACTTTTCTGCCTTTACGTTCTTGCAAGACATCGGCTAACAGATCTGCATCTGGTAACTCATGCTGTACTAAAATCTCTGTGGGAATTTCTACGGAGTCGGCAGTCTGGTAATGCTCTTCTAAAACACGTTGTAATATAGCTCCTGCTTCTATTTGAGAATTTGCTGAGAAGACTTCGGCAACAAATGCTAATCTTCCTACCAATTGCCCAGCACGAATTTGGAACAATTGAATGTAGGCGTGTTGTTCGTCTAGAGCCAAGGCGATCGCATCCCGTGAAACTGTATCATCTGGTAAGGATACTTTCTGATCTGCATTTAACGATTTCAGACCAGCAATTTGATCGCGAATCCGCGCTGCTGACTCAAAGTTGAGTGCAACTGATGCAGAGTGCATTTGTTCGGTTAAACTTTCAATAAGTTCGCTTTGCCTACCTTGAAACACCATCGCCACTTTCTGTACTGTTTTGCGGTATTCGGCTGGTGATACCAAGCTTTGACAGACACCGGGGCAACGTCCTAAATCGTAATTCAAGCAAGGACGATCCTTAAACAGTGGTTGGGGACGTTGTTTTAGTGGAAAGAGGCGCTTACACAAACGCAAACTCTCCCGCAGTATGCGAGAATCAGTGTATGGACCGTAGAATTTATCTTTTTCTTTACCAAGTAGGCGTTTACGAGTGATAAAAATACGCGGATAATCTTCTGACCATGTGATGCAAACGTAAGGATATTTTTTATCATCTTTAAGCAGCACGTTAAAATATGGTTGATGCTGCTTGATCAGGTTAGCTTCCAGCGTTAATGCTTCAGCTTCGCTGTCGGTGACAATGAATTCAATTTCTGTCACCTGTTTCACCATCATGGCGATGCGTTCACTCAGTTTTTGGGAGTCACGAAAATAGGAGCGGACACGCGATCGCAACTTCCGCGATTTTCCGATATACATAATGCGATCGCTTCCGTCTCGCATGAAATAAACTCCTGGTTCCGGAGGAATTTCGCGCAGACGGTTTTCTAACCGTTCTGGATCTTTAACTAATGGCATTGTTTGAGTAGATGTTCTCACAAACAGATTTTGGCAATTTGTTATTATGAACGCTTAAATATGATTATATGAAGAACGTGTTTGTATTTATCTTTATTTTATAATAGACTTTTTATTTTTATGATAAAGACATGATATATAACCTGTTCACAAGGAATTTTCCCTATTAATTATTGAACATATATTTTCAGAAAATAAACGGATTTATATAATTACATTTATTAGTTATAGTTAATATCAACTCAAATACATTAAACTCATGAGCGTGCAAGACTTTGAATCTCGGTATCACGATTCCATAGCTGAGACATTACAAGAGATGCAAACTGTAACTTTGCTTTTAGCGCAACTCCAAATTAAAGTTCATCACATTGGGAGTTCTTTACACAATCTTAGTCAGACTGTTGAAGAATTCGTGAAAGAGCAAAAAGCTCAATAACTCTACTCTAAATAGAAAACGTTAGATCCGGCTACAAGGCAACTCTTCTTCAATCGCTACAATCAAATCTCTCAAATTGACTGGTTTGACAAAGTAGCGACGAGCGCCTAATCTGATCGCTCGTTCGCGATCCGCCTGAAAAGCAAAGGCAGAGACTACAATAATCGGTACCTTTGATAGATGCGGTTTCTGCTGAATTTGTTCTAGCAGTGAGTAGCCATCAACATCTGGCAGTTTCAAGTCTAATAAAATTAACTCTGGCTGGAACTTATCCATAGTTAAGAAAAAATTAGAGGCTTCTGGCAAGCTTTGGACATCGTATTTACAGTATCCTAAATAGTCATCTAATAACATCCTATTAGTATCATTGTCTTCAATCAGTAACAGCCGCCTAGCTTGATACGACTGTAATTGTTGTTCATTGGAGAGTAATTTTGCTGTCATTTTCACATACAATCTTAGTCAAACGCCCAATCTTACCGCTCGTTCTCGATCTGCTTGAAAAGCAAAGGCAGAGACTACAATAATCGGTACCTTTGATAGACGTGGTTTCTGCTAAATTTGTTCTAACAGCTAGTAGCCATCAACATTTGGCAGTTTCAAGTCTCTTAAAATTAACTCTACTTGAAACTTATCTATAGGTTAAAAAAATTATCGGCTTCTGGCAGACTCTCAACACGGTACGTATAGTAGTTTCCTAAACATTTATTAACATTGATTGCCGTAGCATCCTTTTTTTTAGTGAGTAACAGACATCTAGCTTGATGCAACTGTAATTGTTGCTCAACACACAGTTATTTTACTGTCATTTTCACATAAAATCTTTGTTAAAAGTCTACTGTAGTTACTGGTATCGATAATAATGAAGTACAGACGGTTTAATATGGCATATAGTAGTCATTTAAACAGTAAATTTAGATACATTATTATCTCAGTGTTGCAGAATTCACCTGAAACTCGGACTTAAGCAAAAATTAAATTTTCCTTAAAGTTGATTTTCACGCCTTGATAACTAATATTAATTAATATGTAAAACTACCAATTTTCTGATAAATTTATTGTTAATTTAAAATAAAGATTTAATCAATCAGCTGGTAATGAAGGCGTGTGTACATTAAGTTTCCCCGAACCACATTTCCTTAGTAATCTTCTACGAGTGGGGAGTTGGGTTCCCCACTGATAGATTCTGAGTTCATTAATACAAAAACTCAGCAATTCTTTCGACAACAGTTTGCAAGACATCGGGCGAATGAACCAAAGCAAAGCGAACATATCCTTCTCCGGATTTACCAAATCCAGCACCAGGTGAAGCGGCTATGCCTGTTTTTTCGACAAGCTGGGTACAAAATTCTACAGAATTTTGACTCCAAGGTTCCGGTAACTTTGCCCAGATATACATTGTTGCCTTTGGAGTGGTGACTTGCCAACCAATACGGTGTAAAGCGGCGATGAAGACATCTCGACGTTGGCGGAAGGTAGCAACAGCAGATTCAATCCCAGCTTGCTCCCCATTCAAAGCGGCGATCGCCCCATTGAGAATTCCGCGATATTGATTAAAATCAACGGCTGTTTTCACCTGACGCAATGCCTGTATCAACTGAGCATTGCCGATGGCATAACCAATCCGAAAGCCCCCCATATTGTATGATTTGGAAAGAGTGAAAAATTCAATTGAGACACTTTTCTCTGGGTCAGCTTGTAGAATCGAAGGAGCAAGAGATTGTCGATTATTAACTGTTTCCGCAAAGACTAAATCGACATAGGGGAAATCGTGAACTAAAACGAGATGATGTTGCTGACAAAAGGCGACAGCTTCAGCGAAGAAGGATATTGGTGCGATCGCTGCTGTCGGATTGTGAGGATAGCTCAAAACCATCATCCGCGATTGTGTTAATATAGACTGAGGAATATCTGTAAAAACTGGCAAAAAGCCGTTTTCTTCTCGTAGTGGCATGGGATAGATTTGGCCATTAGCCAAATGGACTCCACCAGCATGAGAAGGATAACCCGGATCGAGTAACAAAGCGAAATCTCCAGGGTTGAGCACAGCCAAAGGTAAATGGGCTGTACCTTCTTGAGAACCAATTAGCGGTAAGACTTCTGTTTCTGGATCGACTGCAATACCGAATTTTTGCTTGTACCAACGAGCAACTGCAATCCGAAATGCTTGGGTGCCATGAAATAGCAAGTAACCGTGAGTGCTTGGATCTTTTAAAGATTGAGCGATCGCCTCAATAACGTGCGTTTCTGCAGGTAAATCGGAAGATCCTAATGATAAATCAATCAAATGCCGTCCAGAACCCAAAGCTTTTGCTTTGGCTTTGTCCATATCAGCAAATACATTTGATTGTAAAGGTTGTAAACGATTGGCAAATTGCATTTCAATTGTCAGGTGTTGGTTGTTAGTTGTTAATTTACACCAACAACCAACAACTAACCAATGACTAATTGAGGTTAGTGTCTAAAAAGCTAAATAATTTGTCTTTGCCAATCGCTCCCTCTTTAGATGCTAGCAGTTTACCTCCTTGAAGCAGTATTAAGGCGGGTACACCTTCCACTCCATACTGTTTTACAGTGCCTGGGTTAGGATCGATTTCCATCTTGACGATTTTAAGGCGATCTCCATAAGTATCGGCAGCTAAGTTTATTGAGGGCGACATCAGTTTACAAGGTCCGCACCAAGAAGCCCAGAAGTAAACTAACACTGGAAATTCTGCTTGCAACACTTCGGTTTCAAACTCAGCATCAGTTATGGATATTACACCCTTACTCATTGCAGCCTCCATAGGTGTTGTCTCTAAAGTTGGCACACCAATAACTTTATCTCAATCTGTTCGCACTTACCAACTCAAAAAGGACGCGAAATCCCACAACTAGACAAGGTGTGGGATTTATCATAAACAAGATTGTATCAATTTTACACCATTTAGAAAAAAAATGCGAGCGATGGATTGAAAATTATCAATCCGCTCATCCCAAATGGTGCTACATTTGATCCAATTGCTTGCGAAGGGAATCCAACTCAGCATCAACGACTTCGTTGTTTTTGGGAGTTGTTGTTTGCTGCGGTAGTTGTGGTTGATGAGGTGAACCTGCTGATGGCAAAGACATTTGCGCTTTCAAAGCTGCCAATTCATCATCTACATCGCTTCCTGCCTCCAAAGCGGCAAATTGGCTTTCTAAATCTGCACCTGCCAACTCTGCTGACGACTGAGCGCGAGCTTCTTGCATCAAGACTTTTTCTTCCATCCGCTCGAATGCTGCCATAGCACTACTGCTATTCATCCCACGCACCATACCTTGGAGCTGCTCTTGAGCTTTGGCTGCGGTGATCCGAGCCTTGAGCATTTCTTTCTTGGTTTTTGCCTCGGAAATTTTGCTTTCTAGCTGGATGAGATTGCGCTTGAGGGAGTCAACCTGAACTGTTTGCTGATCTAGGCTAGTTTTCAGTTCATTTCCTGATTCGTTAAAAGTCTTTTTCCGCTCTAGCGCTTGTCTTGCTAAGTTCTCATCACCTTTTTGCAACGCTAGCTGAGCATTACGTTGCCACTTGTTGGTTTCATTATAAGCGTCATTGTACTGTTTTTCGGTGCGTTTTTGTGCCGCAATTGCTTGGGCAACTCCTTGACGTAGCTGTATCAAGTCTTCCTGCATTTCCAGGATAGCTTGTTCTAGCATTTTTTCCGGGTCTTCGGCTTTGTTTACCAAATCGTTAAGGTTTGCACTCACCACTCGCTTTACGCGATCGAATATTCCCATAACTTTGCTTTTCCTTTTGCAATTTACAAACTTATTTAGAGAGAAGTCCGCTCAATGGCTTGTTTGAAGACGCTTGCCTTGAAGATTTCCACCCAGAGACAAAAACATCAGCACCTTAGAGCAGTTAGCTTTTTTACTGTTTTATAACCTACCTATTTCAATGTAATCTTTCCTTCCTCAGATCGCCCCTCCCTCTAAGTCTCTATTCTTAAGATATTCTTCTCCATAGCTCATTGCCCAATCTTTAACAGCGAAAGCGGGAATTTTCTGCTTTACTGTCAGAATTGCCATTGTATGAAGTGTTGCAACAGGCAGGAGGAAGTTAGCCAACTCCCGCAACTTCATCAATCAATAATGGTGCCTTCAAATTTTACTCCTGCCCCTAACTTCCTGTTCCTCTGCCTCCTCAGTCAAAAGCTGCTCCTTTATTGCGAGTAGTTCTGCATCAACATTATTATTAGATTCTAGCGATGTCGGGTTGCTAACGGCGATCGCCTCGGATTTAGCTTCCAGTTGCAAAAGTTTTTCTTCCATCTGCTCAAAAGCTTTCAAGCTATCTGTATTGGAAACCTCGCTCAGCATTTCTTGTAGTCTGTAAGACGCTTGAGCCGAACGAGCGCGAGCAATATACATATCTTTTTTAGTTTTCACCGAGGCGATTTTTTGCTCTAACGTCCGCATATCGTCTTTCATCTTAGTCACCACAGTTTTTTGCTGCTCGATTTGGGTAGAGAGAGCAGTGCTTGAAACTTGGTGTGCTCGACGTTTGGTAAGAGCTTCTCGTGCGAGAGGTTCATTATCTTGTTGCAGAGCCAGTTGGGCGCGACGATACCACTCCTGGGCTGTAGAATTGGCTTGAGCCGTTTGCCGTTCGATGCGCTTTTGAGTTGCGATCGCCTGAGCTACTGCTTGTCGTAACTCGATCAGATTATCCTGCATCTGCATCACGACTCCTTC
The DNA here is from genome assembly GCA_964657295.1 of Iningainema sp. Taxonomy (GTDB): domain Bacteria; phylum Cyanobacteriota; class Cyanobacteriia; order Cyanobacteriales; family Nostocaceae; genus Rhizonema. The sequence goes on from CAZZVG010000145.1 coordinate 7,098, forward strand.
CATAATCTTTTCTGGATCTTCCGCACTGCTCATAAAACTATTGAGATTAGCGCGAATGACTCGCTGAATACGGTCAATCAATCCCATCTTAGACTCTCCATTCACTTGTTACCGGTCAGATTCTCCATCAAGGTTGGGCAATCCGAGCCTTGATTCCTTTTGCTTGGATCTCATGTAGCACTTGTTTTGCTTTCTCTTTGTTCTTCACTGCACCTAGATAAATTAATTTGCCATCAGATGATAAATAGGCATCGGGAACGACTTGCCGTGCCGTAGCCAAAGAGAGATTGCCTTGATTATCTGTGACTAAGTGATAATATCCATCTTTTGATAGTTGAATTTCTGCATCCGGTTTTAGTGAAGCTCTAGGTAATGGCTGCATAGGCTGTGCTGAAGGAAGCGAATTTGCAGAGCGAGAATCGGCAAGCGGCTTGGGTGGAGCTATGGGTACTAGTTTAGCTTTAGGTTTCAAACCAACAACATCATTTGAGTCTTTGACTTCTGGAAATTCGCTTTTTGCTAAATCGGGATACTTGGGTATGGGAGTGAGTGGTTGCGCTGGCTGTGTTTTCGGATTTTCACCAACGGATGTATTTTCCGCGTTCAAGTTCCCATTGGGCTGAAAAAATTCACCCAAACTGAAGTGAGGCAAGCTTTTAGGGTTGAACGCAACATAACCGACAGAAAGACTTGCTAATAAGAGCAGCAACATCGAGCCGATGCCCAAAGGTGACAGCAAACTGTCATGGTGATGAGTTTGTGTGTGAGTTTTTTGTTCTTCTGTCAAACTTCGTAGCAGTGCTTCAGATGATTCTAGGTAGTCATCTGGCTGTCTGGGTTCCTCATTTTCCTGAATAACCGCAGGCACAATACTGGTATTTGGTACGGCAATAGATCCTTGGATTTGCAGTTTCTGTATTGAGGTTGCGATCGCCGCCTGTTCCCCTTGTTGCAGTTTAGTATCCGATGCTGTCGTTTGTGTCGGGGGATCTTCACTTCGCTCTGGTACGGCTGTAGATGGTAAGTGAGTTGTTTGCTCTACAAGATTGGGAGTTACAGCGTTTGCCTTCACCAAACTGGATCGCACAGCCATTTCTAGGCTTTCTGAAGGCGAAGTTTTGTCACCATTTGTAAAGTTTGTCAGACTTAACATCCGAGGTTGGCTGATTTGTGTCTTCTGACTAGTGCGTGCGCGTCGATACCTAGCTAACTCTTGATCTAGTTGTACTTCTAAACTTGCCAGTGCAGATCTTAGTGCTGGTTTTAACCCAGCTGGGTTGTGATATAAAGCACCCGAATTTCCAAGAGGGTTTTGACTCATTACCTATCGCCTCAAACCTAATTGTCACATTAATCACAAATATACTTTGTGCCAAACAATTGCCAAAATTATCATAGATATAGCATTACTTAAGTTGTGAACTACTCCACCGAAGGGGTTGTTAACGCGGGTATCAGTCAATACGCAATTTTTACAATTGTTTAGCAGAATGTCGTTTAAATCAGTTAATGATATTTTAGGCGATCTAGAAGTTCAGGCTAAATTACAGCAGCAGCCTTTTCAAAGCGTGCTGAAGTTTTGGGCTGAAGTTGTCGGAGCCATTGTTGCCTCTCATTCTCGCCCATTATCGATTCAGCGTCATACGTTGTGGGTGGCTACTTCTAGCGCTGCTTGGGCGCAAAACTTAACTTTTCAGCGCCAACAGATACTTTTAAAGTTGAATCAATTGCTACCCGCTCCAATAGATCCTTTAGTGGATATTCGTTTTTCTTCGGCTGGGTGGCAACGCCCCAAAGACAAGGAATCGTCGGCACAAACGCTTTCCTCGTCTGAACATCCGAGTTACATCAGTGATGGGATGGGGATAAGTCGTGATCTCAAACTCACTAGTCACAATGCAGATGACGCCTTTGGGCATTGGGCGGAATTAGTGCAAGTGCGATCGCAAGGCTTACCCCTTTGTCCAAACTGCACCTGCCCCACCCCACCAGGCGAACTTCTCCGCTGGCAGGTGTGTTCTGTTTGTGCTGCTAAGCTGTTTTAATATTTCTCCGAAGTGCAGAGGGAGAGTCAACCCCTACGGGGAAGTCAAAAGTCAAAA
>CAZZVG010000146.1:0-9186 GCA_964657295.1 Iningainema sp.
AGAGGGGGAGAGAGGGAGAGCGGTAGAAGACACTCGTGTTGGGAGTAAAAGAAGAATATACACATTCCAACGTAGGTGACAAAATTTAACTATTTAGTAATGAGACGATGACTTTGAATTGGATAGTCCCGGCTGAACGTATACAACAACTACCACCTTATGTCTTTGCCCGTCTGGATGAACTCAAGGCTAAAGCACGCGAGCAAGGGTTGGATTTAATTGACTTAGGCATGGGAAACCCCGATGGGGCGACACCGCAGCCAGTCGTAGAAGCAGCAGTGAAAGCTTTACAAAATAGTGCCAATCATGGCTATCCTCCTTTTGAAGGCACAGCAAGTTTTCGCAGTGCCATTACGAATTGGTATCATCGTCGTTACGAAGTCGATTTAGATCCAGATAGCGAGGCATTACCCCTACTCGGTTCCAAAGAGGGATTGACTCATCTAGCGATCGCCTTCATTAACCCAGGTGACTTAGTTTTAGTACCGACTCCTGCCTATCCGGCTCATTTTCGCGGCCCGGCGATCGCTGGTGGTAAAGTCCACAGTCTCATTTTAAAACCAGAAAATGACTGGCTAATTGATTTAGCGGCAATTCCCGATGCCGTTGCCGAACAAGCAAAGATACTCTATTTCAATTATCCCAGTAATCCCACTGCTGCCACTGCCCCCCGCGAATTCTTTACCGAAATCGTCGCCTTTGCCCGTAGATTTGAAATTTTGCTAGTTCATGATTTATGTTATGCCGAGTTAGCTTTTGACGGCTATAAACCCACAAGCTTGTTAGAAATTCCCGGAGCAAAAGACATTGGTGTAGAATTTCATACTCTGTCCAAAACCTACAATATGGCTGGCTGGCGAGTCGGTTTTGTCGTTGGCAACCGCCATGTGATTCAAGGTTTGCGAACATTAAAAACCAATCTTGATTATGGCATTTTTGCCGCTTTGCAAACAGCCGCAGAAACTGCTTTGCAACTGCCGGATGTGTATTTGCAGGAAGTTCAAGAACGCTACCGTAACCGTCGCGATTTTCTGATCCAAGGTTTATCACATTTGGGGTGGAATGTCAAGAAACCTCAAGCAACAATGTATCTCTGGGTACCCTGCCCGGTTGGTTTTAGTTCCACAGATTTTGCCCTTGATGTATTACAGAAAACTGGAGTCGTCGTTACTCCCGGTAATGCGTTTGGAATTGCGGGTGAAGGATATGTGCGAATCAGTTTAATTGCGGAGTGCGATCGCCTAGGTGAAGCTTTGCAAAGATTTAAACAAGCTGGCATTCATTATTAAATAGTACAATTCTCTGGTTTTTAAGGGAAAATAGCTATGCAAAACCTCACCAGAATTACCCGCAACCCAGAAGTTATGGGGGGTAAACCCTGCATTCGGGGGATGCGCGTCACCGTCGGTACAATCGTTGGTTTAATGGCATCAGGACATACCAACGACGGAATCCTCGCAGCATATCCCTACTTAGAACAAGCTGATATATATGAAGCACTGGCTTATGCTGCTTGGCGAGCAGAAGAAATTGAAGTACCCCTAAAGACAGCACCGGACACTTACTTTATGCCGGGAAACCCGTCCACCGCAGTATCCTGATGAAAATATTGATTGACATGAACCTGTCCCCTGATTGGGTAAAGGTTTTCGAGAAATACGATATTGAAGCTGTCCACTGGTCGTCGGTCGGCGATCCCCGTGAAAAAGATAGGGTAATTATGGAGTTGGCAAGAGCCAAAGGATACATTGTCTTGACCCACGATTTAGATTTTGGTTCTCTGTTAGCAGCAACGGGAGTAGAAACACCCAGTGTCATTCAAGTACGGACTCAAGATATTTTACCTACCAGTATTGAAAATCTTGTAATTTCTGCTTTACGCCAGTTTGAAGAAGAACTAAAGAATGGCGCTTTAGTTACCGTTGACAAAGCCCAATCTAGGGTAAGAATTTTACCAATAAGACGTGGATAAAACTTCAAATTGTAAAATATATAATATATTTATAGTAGTTTGCACTTATAGCTACTTTCCACTCAAATATTTAAATACCTTTAAATTGGAAGTAAATATGGCATACGTCGAATCTCTAGATTCAACATTGAAGATAGAGGGAATTTCCGAACCAACCATACTGCGTTATTTTGAAACTTTAAACGCCGGAGCTTTTGAAGCCACAGCAGCCTTATTCGCTAGTGATGGTGTGATGCATCCCCCATTTGAATCGGGTATTGTGGGATCAGAGGCGATCGCTCATTTCTTACAACTTGAAGCCCAAGATATTAAAGTTTATCCAACTCTAGGGATTATTGAAACCTTAGAAAATGACCAAATCCAAGTTCAGGTGTCAGGCAAAGCACAAACTTCTTGGTGCGGCGTTAACGTCCTGTGGCTGTTTATTCTCAATCAACAACGGCAAATTCTTTATACAAAAATCAAACTCTTAGCTTCTCCCCAAGAGTTACTTTCCTTGAGGCGGTGAGCAGACTTATCGATTGAACATTGCTTGCCTTTCTATGAGAAAGATAACAAGCAATGTTCTCAGATGTCAAGTGATTTTTACTTATTCGTTAAAAACTGACGCAGCCGTAACAGACTAAACGTTTGTCCTAAAGAAAGCGGTAGAATTGTGACGCCTTCGATCCGAGATTGTACCCAACCTTCTCCCCAGTACCACTCATGAAAACCGTCAATCCCTTGACTCAATAAGAAGCGCACACAATTAGCACCTATGACATCTACATGATGGTGAATCGGAACAGGCCCAATCATATTTGTGAACTCAAATCCTGTAGTTAATTCTTCTGGCATTCCAGAACTCAATCGATTTGAGGGCAGCCAACTTTTTAGTTGTTCAGCCTTTAAGAGACTGTTGCCAATTGCAGTGGCTGATGCTTCAATTTCTATTCGCAATTGACTTTTTTGAAAAGTACCTAGCATTTTTAGTTTACTTTAAAAATTAATAAGTTAGATTTACTACTGACCTTAGCGCTAGTTAATTTAATTTATTAACAGAGAACAAAGGACTTAGCCTTTAATTATAAAAGAAATATATAGTGTTTATAAGGATTATCTTGCTAATTCCCATCTTTTTTTCATGATTCATTCCTCAATAGTTCGCGTGACAACTTTCTAAAGCTCTTTAAAAATTTCCGTTTTAGTATATCATAACTTGACGTTGATAAATTTCTTTAATGGTATCCTTTATTTATTAATTCTCTGAAAAAAATATAACGGATTTATTACATATCATGTTTAAGTTAAGTTTTGTTATACTGAAACAAGTAGAATTCTCATGCTATAAAAGCAGGGACTGTCATCACTGAAGAGCGCAGAATTCTGTTATTACTTGTTTTCAAACCCTCTAGGAGTGGAGAAGACGATATGCGAGTCTCGATTGTAGTGGGGGCTTTTCCCCAAAGAAGACGGCCTACTCGTAAGCGAAGAGAAGTCACTTAAGTAAGTCGGTACAAATAAAGCTAACTAGTTAAGGCTGTCCTTTGTCCATTGTCATGATAGAGCCACTGCGTTGCGGTGAATCCAGCGCTGTAGGCGGGTTTCCCGCCGTAGGCGACTGGCGTTGGGGTTTCCCCCGTTGAAGCAAGTGGCGTTCATTGGTAATGGTTTCAACTTGATTTACTTTCACTATCATTGGTCATTGGTAAAAAATCATCCAAAGGACTAGTGACAAATGACTAAGGACACGAAATCCCACTCCTTGCGTGGGGTGAGATGAGCTTAATCCAAATTTTCGCTCGATACTCTCGAACTCGAGTTTTATCTTAGTAAAACATTACATTATTGATAAGGTTTTTCATGGCGGATCAATTAATTCGCGCCACAGCAGCAGATGGTGGAATTCGTGCAGTTGGTGCAATCACTACACGTCTAACGGAGGAAGCTCGGCAGCGTCACAAGCTTTCTTATGTAGCCACCGCAGCACTAGGGCGGACGATGACAGCAGGATTGTTGATGGCTTCAAGTATGAAGCGAGTTGGGTCTAGAATCAACATCCGGGTCAAAGGCGATGGAACCTTAGGTGGTATGTTGATAGATGCAGGTTTAGATGGAACAGTACGCGGCTACGTCCAACATCCTGATGTGGAATTGCCGCCAAATTCCAAAGGTAAGCTAGATGTCGGTGGTGCAGTGGGTAAGGGATATTTATATGTCGTGCGCGATATTGGCTACGGCTATCCTTATTCTAGTACAGTGGAACTTGTGTCCGGGGAAATTGGGGAAGATGTGGCTCACTACCTCATAAGTTCGGAACAAACACCATCAGCAGTGGTTTTAGGTGTATTTGTAGGTGCAGAAGGAGTAACAGCGGCAGGAGGGTTACTCCTTCAAATTCTGCCAAAAGCAGCAAGAGACGAATCTTTAGTAGAAATTTTGGAATCACGAGTGGCTGCTTTATCAGGATTTACACCTTTGTTACAAGCAGGTAAGACGTTGCCAGAAATTTTTGAAGATCTTCTCGGGGATATGAGTCTGAATATATTTCCGGAAACCCAAATGCTTCGTTTCCACTGTGGTTGCTCTTTTGAACGCGTTTTGGGGGCATTAAAAATGCTGGGAGAGGCAGAGCTGGAAGATATGATCGCCAAAGATGACGGTGCGGAGGCAACGTGTGATTTCTGTGGTACAGTTTACCAAGCAAGTAGCACTCACTTAGCGCAACTTATTGCTGATTTACAAGCAGAATCTTCCGCAACGGTGTAGTATAAAACAGCATTTTAAATAGTGGTGATTTATGGTAGCGGTAGAAATAGGGTGACCGAAAAGCTAGCTTTTTCGTAACGAGAAAGTTACTATAACAACAACGGAAGTTTCGATTATTGTGGTGTGAGAAATGACAGAGCGGGACATTCCAGATAGTTGGTCAATAGCCAGAGAGCCAGATAAGATAGCAGAATTATCCCGAAGGCAGCAAATTAGCGATCGCTCGTCTGATGTCCCAGCTACTGGTTCTACTGTGAAATCTTTAAATCGCTCAAAGGAAACTAATTCAGAAGTACCTTTAGACAATCAGTCACCAGTCATTCAACCTCGTAGCTCAGGTAAGTTGCCAGGTTGGACGAAAAGTTGGGTACTTTGGACTTTATTGCTGGCGTTGGTTCCTGGTACTATAGCATTCACCTCAATGGCGATGCTGCTGAAACTACCAACTGCGCCAAACTGCCCGGAAATTTTTTGGCCTTTAGCAAGTGCATCGGTACGGTTAAACTGTGGGCAGCTAGCAGCCTCCAAGCAGACAGTGAGTGATTTGCTACAGGCGATCAATTTAGTGAAAGAAGTGCCGGAAGATCATCCACTACGTGGACAAGTGGATCATTTTTTAAAAGAATGGTCTCAGAATATATTACAGCTAGCAGATGAAAGCTTCCAATTAGGGAAGCTAGACGAAGCAATGGCAACAGCACGTAAGATTCCTACAGATGTTGACGCTGCTAAATTGGTAGAAAATAAGATTTCCAAATGGGAATCAATTTGGTCGAAAGCAGATGGCATCTACAAAGATTCAGAAGCACAAATACGCGACGAGAAATGGCACCAGGCATTTATGCTGGCATCAAGATTACTGCGTGTCGATAATAAATACTGGGCAAATACCAAGTACGACGAATTAAATCGCCTGATTGTTGTCACTAGAGAAGACAGTGAGAAGTTAGCAAAAGCTGAAATTTTATCCAAAGATGGGACAGTAGAAGATTTACTAAAAGCCATTAAATTGGCAAACTCTATTGGACAACAAAGCTTCACTTATCAAAAAGCTCAGGATGCAGTTCCAGAATTCGGGCGCAAAATGCTGGACATAGCACAGAAAAAGCTTGATAAACAAGATGCTGATGCAGCCATCTCCATTGCCCAAAAAATTCCTGTAAACGCCAAGCTGCAAATTGCAACTGAGGACTTTATTGCCTTAGCTCAAGCCCAGAGAAATGCTTGGATTGGGACTGTTGCCAGCTTGCAAACGGCAATCTCTCAAGCCCAACAAATTGACTCCACAAGACCAATATATGACAAGGCACAAAAACTGGTTGTCCGTTGGCAGCTAGAAATTGAAGATTTGGCGCACTTAGAAAAAGCGCAAGAACTAGCAAATGGAGGCACAATCAACGATTTGACAGCAGCCGTTGCTGAGGCACAAATCATCCCCGCCGATCACCCTCGTGCCAAAGAAGCTCGAGGAAATATTGCAGGCTGGATTGCTCAAGTGCAGACAATTGAAGATAGACCTTATTTAGATCGTGCCGAACAGTTGGCAATGTTAGAAGATATTAACTCATTGCAAGCTGCGGTTACCGAAGCAAATCAAATTCGTCGGGGGCGGGCACTGTATAGAGAAGCACAAAGTAAAATGGCGGCTTGGACGGAAAGTATTCAGCGAATTCAAGATCAACCATATCTGGATCAAGCACAAGATCTGGCTCGGAATGGCGATCTCCCTGCGGCAATTGCCACCGCTCAAAGAATACCATCAGGGCGGGCACTTTCAAAAACCGCACGAGCTGCGGCAGAAGGATGGATTGAACAAATCAGCGCTCGAGAAAATTGGAAGAAAGCGCAGGAGGTGGCAATTGCTGGAACTCCATCCGCTTTGGCAGAGGCAATTCGTCTCGCAAATCTAGTGCCAGACAACAGTAGCTTGCGCAGTGACGTTAATGTTACTGTTGACCAATGGAGTCAGCAATTGTTAGACATAGCACGTTCTCAAGCTGAGTCCGATATCGTCAGAGGTATTGAGACAGCCAAGTTAGTTCCCAGAGGTAGTGCCGCTTACACCGAGGCGCGAGAGCAAATTAGAACTTGGCGACAGTTTCTCCATCCACAACCAACAGAACAACCTCAGCCAACCACCACAGAACAACCAACAACAGAACAACAATAATTCGAGCGCTAGCCTCACGCAAAGACGCAAAGAAAGCTTAACGGCAGTCGCCTAGGTTGGGAAAACGCCTCATGCGCGCTGCCTCGTCTTGGCGTGAGGTTTTCATTACAAAACTAAATAAATTGCCCAAATTGCCATTGCTCTAAGGTAGGTACTGGCACGGAATGTACCGACTGCGGTAATGGCTTCAGGTGTGCGGAACTGCAATCCATTTTCGTAGATTTGCTCTACGACAGCTTGTGTTAGCCTAAATGCTTCATCTTTCATACCCATTTGCACGAGAAAAGCTGCTATGCCAAAGTTGATACCTGTCCAAATTTCTAAGGGATGAGTTGCTTGAGGGTTTTCGGGTGAACCATCGGCTTGAACACCGTTAGCCGCACCAAATTTGCCATTGTGAAATTTTAAGAAGCAAGCATCGTAAACTGTTTTTAGTGCAGAAAGGGCGCACTCTTGTGGTATAATGTCTGGCAAGCTCAATAAACGAGCATAGAATTGTCCGCACAACTGATCTGCCATCACCACATTAGAACCACTCTCACTATCTAGTCGGTAGTATTCACCATTCCAGAGTTTTTCTTGGTATATGGGGCGAGATTGTTCTAGCCAAGTTTCATAGATTGATTTTTGAACTGCCGTGCTAAGATCGTTTTTGCTTGTTAACAAAACATCACTAATCGCGATCGCTGCCTCTAAAGCTGCCAACCACAAACCACCGCAATAGGCACTTACACCACGCAACCGCCAATCGTCAAAGGTTTGATCGGGCGCACCTGAATTTTCCGGAATCCCATCTCCATCGTTGTCAAAAGTTTTCAGGTAGTTGAGGGTTTGGACAATAGCATTCCAGCAGTCTGCTAGGAATTCTACATCAGTCGCACCTGTTAAAAGAAAATCTCGGTAGACTTGCAGCACAAAATCACAACTGAGATCTTTCCACAAATTGCAGTCTTGATAGCTGGTGTAATTGGTTTTTTCCCAGACATGTTCGTTTGGTGCGCCTAAGTCGTGAGGTGTTGCACCTGCTGCTTTGCGCACTGCTATTGGACTTTCGGCTTTAATAGTGTAGTAGTAGCCAATGATCCGCTGTGTATCGTCACTTTTTGGGATGGCGCGTGCAAAGGCACGAATAACCGACTTCTCCAATTGTGGAAAGAGGATTAATAAAGCAAATGAACCGTAAAGACGCACGTCGATACTTTCGTACCAACGGTAATCTAAACTCTCTAGCACGGCAAACTGACCGATAGGATCGTCAACTGAAGCTGCACTCCATAGTGTACCACCGCTTGTGAGATCGTAAAGCTCATTAAATAGAGCCATTTTGAACCAGTCGGGCAAGTCTTGGCGATCTTGAATTGGCTGTTGCCATGCTTGAATCTGAGAAAGCCAAGTTTGGTAGTTTGCTAAGGCGGTGGATGCTAAAGCCCAAGCATTCTTACCACTTCGACCAAAAAAGTCAGTATACCTGCGATAATATTCGACTCCTGCGGCAAACTCCGTTACAGGAAAATCCCAAGCTAAAACAAAGGGAATTTCCAGAGTTTCTCCCGGCAAAACAGTGAAACGAACGGCGATCGCCGCACCTATTTGTGTATCTTCTAAGAGGGGTGTTTCATCTAAATAATTCGGCAAAGAACCATCTTTACTAAAGCTTTCCCATACATCTCTACCCGTGCCACCAGGATTCCACTTAGTATGATAAGTTACCTCTTGATTCTGTTGTTTTTTAGTGGCAATACACCACTGTCCCTCACCTTCCTGTATTTGCGCTCTCGCATTCTTCCCACCTAAAACACAGCTAAGGTATTCCGTGTTTTCAACTAGTTGATTAGAATTATCTTTACTTTTACCCAGAGGTGGCTGATACTCATAAACTGGACTGCCATCATCCCGTATCCGTACTTCCGGAGATTTCAAAGAATTGGTAAACCAACCCACCATATTTTGCCAAGTCATCATGATGCTTAAAGTCAATTCCGCATCTGTGGGGTTGGTAACAGTCCATAAAAACACAGCTACCGGATAGCTTGTTTCTTGGTAATTATCAGCCCATATGGGTGAGAATTGCTCACAAGTTAACTGTGCCTGAAACACTCCATCATAAACAAACCAGCTCCGAGGGTATAAAGCATGATAAGTCCCTGTTTGGGCACCGGGGAGAGAGGAGGAGACGTACAGTCTCGCGTGCCCTTGGGCGTTTTTAACTGGAACTGCACCTTTTCCTTCCCCATCGTGTCGTCTTCCCGGGCGATGGTGCCGAAGCACCGGCGCCGACTTGAAATTGGCCGTGTTC
>CAZZVG010000147.1:0-9163 GCA_964657295.1 Iningainema sp.
CCCCCCTGCCTGCCTCAACAGATAAATTCGCACTGACGTACCTTGTGTTGCACGCAACTGGCTCCTCCTTACTACCAGATTTTTGCTAAAGTTAATAATAATTAATATTTTTTAGCGAAAAAACTACTATGACTTTGTACGCAGAACTACACAGGCATTTAGGGGGTTCAGTCGTACCCCGAGTTTTGTGGCGATACTTCCAACGTCATTCCACGGAGTTAATTGCTCGCTTTGCTGATTATCATGAATTTGAAGAGTTTTACACCAAACCGCGCAATAGTTTAGATGAGTATCTGGAGTTGCACACCCTTGTGGAAAGCGTGCAAACGGTGGAGACTCTACCTTACTTTATCTATCGACTGATTAGGGGTGCTTATATTTTTGAGAACTTGGCTTATTTGGAACTGCGCTACACTCCTTATCTCCGAACACCAGAGCATCTGAGTCAATCACAGAGAATTGATCAGATGGCAGAAATTGTGGATGTTGTTGGCAGATCCAGCAAGTTATCAGAATACCCGATAGTTACCAGCCAAATACTCTGTATGCATACGCGTTTACCTTATGAGGTGAACAAGGCAATTGTTGATTTGGCAGCGCAAAACAGGCATTATGTCTGTGCTATAGACATTGCCGGCGGAGATAGCTACTATGGCGATCGCATGGAAGAATGGATTGAGTTGTATGATTATGCGCGATCGCTCTCACTAAAGACGACAGGACATCTTTACGAGACAACAGCCGGCTGTTACCCCCAACTGTTGCCTTATCTCATGCGGATCGGTCACGGCATCCAAATTCCTCTACTGTATCCAGAGTTACTGAAAGATTTGGCAAACCGCAATCAGTGTTTAGAGGTTTGCCCGACAACATACCTAAAAACTGGGACTTTAGAGGATATCCGTCAACTGAAGTTAGTGTTTGACCGTTGTTTTGATGCAGGAGTAGACATAGCGATTTGTACTGATAACGCCGGGTTACACAATATGCGTCTTCCCTTTGAGTATGAAAATCTCCTCACTCACGACATCATCAACTTTGAACAACTACAAGCCTGCCAGGATGCGGCCTTCCGTCATGCTTTTGCTTGGCCTTACGCTCAACGTCCAGCCTCTCTGTTAAATGGGTTACTGATTCCTCAACCTGCTGAAGCTTTGGCATGAGGAATTAAAAGAGGAGAGAGGGAGAAGAATTGCTTCCTTGTCCTCCTCTTCCCAATCTCAACAACCGTGCTGAGAGTTCGCGCTACTGTCATAAACCTCGCACCTGCAAAGCTATAATGTCAACAACTCTTTCAAATTATTTCGTAGTCAATTATGAGTGCTGTCTTAATTGAAAATTTAGACCCCGTCATACTTGAAAAGCTGGAAATTCTTGCTAAACAGTATGGTAGGACTTTGCAAGAGGAAGTAAATGCTCTAAGAAGCAGTACTTTTGCAAGCTACCTGCTATGGGTGGAGAATATTTAAAGTCTACGGGCGAAGTTAACGTAGAAGCATGATTTACGGACTCAAATTAGGACACTGGCATGGTCGCCAATCTTCAACATCCCCACCTCACTCCCCAAGAATACCTCGACTGGGAACCCCTCCAAAATATTCGCTACGAATACATCAATGGCGAAGTCTACGCCATGACGGGGGGAACCATTCCCCATAGCAAGATTGCCGTTAACCTGACGACGCTCCTAAGAAATCACTTGAGGGGTAGTGGCTGTAGTATTCTGAATAGTGATGCAAAAATTGGTATTACCACATTAGGACCTTTTGTTTACCCTGATGCCAGCGTCACTTGCGATTCTAGAGATCGTACCGCCCTCAAATTCGCCCTCTACCCCAGTCTGATCGCAGAAGTCCTTTCTCCGATAACTGAAGCCTATGATCGCGGGGGAAAATTCGCCCTTTATCGTCGCTTAGAAAGCCTCAAAGAATATATTCTCATCACTTCAGAAGCGATCGGTGTCGAAATCTTTCGTCTTAACGAAAACGGCAAATGGGAACTCACGCCCTATGCTGAAGGCGACGAGATTCACCTAACCAGCATTAATCTCACCTTCCCAATCGAACATCTATACGAAGACATCACTCTAATTAGCGAAACTGCAAACGATGAGCAAAAAGCGACGGACTAGAAAAATCTTTCGGATTGTTGCTAATTTGAGGAGCGATCGCTCCAACCGTTTTTGTAGTTGTCAAATAACTTCCTCAACAGGAAGTAGGGCGTGGCAAGCGATTCGATCCTTGAAAATGTGTGGCATTCGCAAGAGAGATAAGTATCTTCCTATTACTAAATTCTCCGGCTGGAGTGAATATGCATCCAGTCACAAACGCACAGTGGGATGAAAGGAACAACCCAAGACATATATTGTGAAAATAGCACTGAATTAAAATCTATAAAAACGCTTAGAGTCAATAGTGAACTGGTATACATACCTAGTTGACGACGCCAAGTACTAATATAGATAAGACTCATTAAAAAAAGCATTGGTATTTTTGCCTTTATCCCAATAAAACTAGGTATAACTTGACTAATGTAAGTATCAAGAGAAAAAGCAATAAAATGACTGGCTGAATTTCTAGTCGCGGAAAATATAATACTTTTGAAAAAGCCTTCATAATTCCAAATTATAAATGGGATCGATGTTAAAAATGGGAGACTTATTATGATAGCAAAGGCAAGAATTATATTTCTGATATTATTTTTATTTTCTGACTGCCATAACCAAATTATATAGAGTGGAATTAGAAAAACTCCTATTTGCTTTATTGCGAGACTAACGCTAAAAAGAAATAGAGACAATTTGTGTTTCTGAAAGATTAAAAGTGAAAGTATGAGAAAAAATATAGCGATGAAATCTATGTGAGCAATTGCAGTGACATGAAGAGTCCATCGGCTAAATAACCAAAATGATGCTGAAAAAAAAGCCAGTAAGACTAAACCATACTGATAAAGTGCATAAAATATACACAAAGCAATTCCTAGATTAAATATAAAAAAAATGTTATGCCAAAAAATTAGCCAATGTGCATAATTATTTAATCCTAGGAGTTGGGTCAAATAAGACAATAAGTAGAAAAGAGGAAAATACGTAGCATATTTATTATTTTCTCTCATATTGCCCATTAAAATTCTTCCATAAGGATTTTCTCCTGATAGAAGACGTTTTCCTTCCAGCCAAAGGTAATAGATATCTTCTTCTTTATTTATTTGTAATGGAATGAAAAGCGTATAAATTACAGATGCGCAGATAACAAGTAGAAACAGGCAGATAAGTACTAATTCTTTTTTTCTTAATAATCTATAAATATTAATGATTGTGTACATATTTTTTGATAAATAATTTTCTAACTCTGCTGATGAGCCTGTAACAGAACTTATCTTCATCTCACACAACAATGATTTCCGACTTCGTAAAAGTGTCGAGAATCCTTGTTGTTGACGAATGATAGAGTTACTTGCGTCCACATGTCAATACAAATTAGGGTTAATTTGCTTGCAACCAATCGCGCAAATCTTCGATGGTTGTCAAATCTAACAACGCTTCCCCAAGGGCTTCTAACTCAGGTAGAGAAAGAGATTGGATGTGCGATGGCACGTTGGGTGACAACTCTCCCAACCGTTTTTGTAGTAGTCGTAGAATCAGCGCCTGTTCACCTTCAAGTTTTCCGCGCTCGTAGCCAATGCGTTCGCCTGTAGTAATGTAGCGCATACAATTCTCCTGTTCAAACTGTTTGAACTGTTCCCAAAACTCAGTTTCCAACTTCCTTGGCAATATCATAACCCAATCGATAAATCGGTACAGGTTACGGATCTCCTGTTCTTGAAAGCCTAACTCATACTGCAAAGCAAAATTGCTTTAATACTACCTGTTGACCTGTATTTAAGTCTGATGCTAACCATGCAATTCGTCCTCCTTCTCTATTTCGTCCAAGCTCACTGATTACTTGATAACCTTGTTGAGAAAAATCAGGATAGCTATACATAAGCTTATGGGAGCAAGTGTATCTTTAATCTACAATATCAAACACTATTTTCAGTTACTAACCCAAGTTGCTAGTTATCAAAAAGCTTCTGATTTTAAGTACAATATTGGAATTTTTAGTATTTAACCATACTTGAATTAACGGTTTTTGTACCATTTTTATACTGGTTACAGTCACTAACTAGGAACTTATGTTACTAGTAGAAATGAGTGAAAACTACTAATGTTTAACGCATCTGTAACAAGTATCAGTTATTACAAAAAACTTGCGTGGTTAACTATCTTTCTTTAATAGACATAGGAGTGAAAGTTAATTATGCGTTCGTTCAAATCCTTGGTAGGGGCGAACAGCCGTTCGCCCCTACTATCGTGAAACAAACAACCCAAGAATAAGGGTTTGAAAGTTGTCATCAGTGGCGATCGCTTGGGTGACTGTGAGCGATCGCACACCAGTAGTAGTGACAAGCAAGTTAAATCGAACCAGCATTTCTAAATATAATGTATAAAATTAACAAAATTTAACGATAGCTTCAGTATTCCTAGTTTATTTCGGAAATTTAAGCATAGAGTGGGCAATGCCCATTAACCTCGTCTAAACCTGCTACTATTGGAAATTGCCCACCTACGCTCTGTTATAATTATTCTTCCAATGAACTATTAACTATTAGCAGATACACGCAAGTGTTTCAAAACTTTAGAAGCTTTTGTTAATAAATTTTACTTATCTTAAATTTCGATTAGAGAAAATCAGTCAAATTGCTTATTCTATACAGAGGTTGATTCCTCACCCATATTGTACATTATGGTTTCTACTATTCAAACTTTACCAATAGAAGTTGTACATCTCATAACGGCTGGAGAGGTTATTGACTCTTTAGCTTCTGTTGTGAGAGAATTGGTAGAAAATTCCCTAGATGCAGGTGCAACGCGGATTGTGCTGTCTGTATGGCCTGAACAATGGCGGGTACGGGTAGCAGACAATGGATGCGGAATGATCCTAGATAACTTGCAACGAGCGGCAACTGCTCATAGTACCAGTAAAATTCGCACAAGTGCAGATTTATGGCGGATTAATAGTTTGGGATTCCGTGGTGAGGCGCTGCACAGCTTGACAACTTTGGCAGATTTGGAAATTTTGAGTCGTCAGACAGATGGAGATTTTGGCTGGCAAGTTGTCTACGGTTGTGGTGGGGAAGCAATCCGGGTGGAAACTGTGGCGATCGCACCGGGTACAGTTGTGACTGTTTCCAATCTCTTTGGCAATTGCTTATCCCGCCGTCAGGGTTTACCGACGGTAGCACAGCAAATGAAAGCAGTGCAAGCAACAATTCACCAAATTGCTCTATGTCATCCCCATGTAACCTGGCAAGTTTGCCAAAATGACCGGGAATGGTTCACAATCTGTCCTGCTAGCAAAATAGGACAATTGCTCTCTCAGATTATACCTCAGATTAAACAAACTGACTTAGAAGAGTTAAAACTCGAAATACCTGAGCGAAACTCCTCCATCTCATTAGTGCTAGGATTGCCTGATCGCTGTCATCGTCATCGTCCGGATTGGGTAAGGGTAGCTATTAATAGACGGATAATCAAGTCACAGGAACTTGAGCAAACAATTATAGCAGCATTTTACAAAACATTACCACGCGATCGCTATCCAGTTTGTTTCCTACATCTGTGCATTTCCCCAGAGCAAATTAACTGGAACCGTAACCCTGCCAAAACCGAAATTTATCTCAACGAACTCAGTTATTGGCAAGAGCAAATATCCAGCGCGATCGAACAGACATTCCGGATAAATTCTCATACTCTCAAAGATTCCGTCCACACAACACGAGTCAGTCAATTACTCAAAGCTGCCGAAGAAAAAGGTAATTATAATTTTAACCGTTCCATCCCCCCTGAAGAAAACACCACCACTACCCTCTCCCTCAAAGCTGTCTGTCAAATTAATAACACCTATATTGTCGTGGAACATCCAGGTGGAATGTGGTTGGTGGAACAGCACATTGCCCACGAGCGAGTTTTGTACGAGCAGTTGTGCGATAGTTGGCAAATTATCCCCATCGAACCGCCAGTCATTCTGTATCAATTGTCTCCATCTCAAGTGCTACAACTGCAACGTATTAATTTAGATATCGAACCTTTTGGGGAACAACTGTGGGCAATCCGCAGCGTACCAGCACTTTTACAACAGCGCGACGACTGTGCTGAAGCAATTTTAGAACTCAGTTGGGGTGGGGATCTACTGACAGCCCAAGTGGCGGTTGCTTGTCGTAGTGCCATTCGCAATGGTACATCCCTCAGTCCACAAGAAATGCAGCAATTATTAGAGCAGTGGCAAAAGACTCATAACCCCCGTACCTGTCCCCACGGACGTCCAATATGTCTATCTTTGGAAGAACCCGCTTTAGCTCGATTTTTCCGGCGTCATTGGGTGATTGGCAAAAGCCACGGGATTTAAACACATCAGCGGACGGGGAGAGAAGAGGATTTTCCCTCTTTTCTCACAATAACATGCTAAATGTAACGGATTGCAACTTATAATGAAGACGATAAATTGATTAAAAAAAAGGAAGAATGCGAGTAGCGATCGCTGGAGCAGGTTTGGCTGGGCTTTCTTGTGCCAAATATCTGATTGACACAGGCCACACTCCGATTGTTTTGGAACGCCAAAACGTATTGGGTGGCAAAGTCGCAGCATGGAAAGATGCAGATGGTGACTGGTATGAAACTGGGCTGCACATTTTTTTTGGGGCATATCCCAATGTTTTGCAGTTATTTAAAGAACTGGGCATCGAAGACAGATTGCAGTGGAAAAAACACACAATGATCTTCAATCAGCCGGAAAAACCAGGGACTTACAGTCGCTTTGATTTTCCGGACTTACCATCTCCTTGGAATGGTATCGTCGCAATCCTGCGTAACAACGATATGCTGACTTGGGGTGAGAAAATCCAGTTAGCCAAGGGATTGGTTCCAGCTATGCTGCGAGGGCAAAAGTATGTTGAGGAAACAGATAATTATACTTTTTCCGAGTGGTTGAAGCGGCAAGGTGTTAGTGAGGATGTCCAACAGGATATTTTTATTGCCGCATCTAAATCGCTGAACTTCATCAATCCTTCGGAAATCTCGGCTGTCGTCCTTCTGACGGCGCTAAGAGCCTTCCTTCAGGAAAAGAATGGTTCTAAAATGGCTTTTCTGGACGGTTCGCCAACAGAGCGGTTATGTCAGCCGATCTTAGATTATATCACAGAACGCGGTGGAGAAGTGCGGCTGAACGCGCCATTAAAAGAAATTTTACTTGATTCAGACGGTACGGTTAGAGGATTTTTGATTCGGGGTGAAAACTCTTCAGCAGACGAAGAGTTAACAGCTGATATCTATGTTTCGGCAATGCCAGTAGATCCGTTTAAGGTGATGCTACCAACAGTTTGGAAGGAGATGGAGTTCTTCTCTAAGCTAAAAGGTTTAGAAGGCGTGCCAGTGATAAACTTACACTTGTGGTTTGACCGGAAACTTACAGATATTGACCAATTACTGTTTTCGCGATCGCCGCTACTCAGCGTTTATGCTGATATGAGCAATACCTGTCGTGGCTACGCCAATCCAGAGCGTTCAATGTTGGAATTAGTTCTAGCACCCGCGAAAGATTGGATTTCTAAATCAGATGAGGAAATTATTGCTGCTACAATTTCTGAATTGGAAAAACTGTTCCCAAACCATTTTGGGGTAGAAAATCCGACAAAGTTGCTCAAGTATCATATTGTGAAAACGCCGCGTTCAGTATACAAGGCTGTACCAGGTCGTCAACAATACCGTCCATCCCAGAAAACTCCTATAAGGAATTTTTATCTAACGGGGGATTACACAATGCAAAGGTTTTTAGCGAGTATGGAAGGTGCCGTACTTTCTGGTAAGCTGACAGCGCAGGCGATCGCTGAAGCACCTCCAGTAGCATCTTTAAGCCTGCCAACCCAAAACCTTCAGCCTGCAACGAATGCTGCAACTGCCTGATTCCATCCCACGCATGAAAACGTCGGCCTCTGTAGACGAGTCCTATAAACTTTGTCGCCAACTTACGATAAAGTATTCGACGACTTTTTACATCAGTACTTTACTGATGAGCGCGGCAAAGCGTCCAGCTATCTGGGCAATATATGCTTGGTGTCGCCGTACTGATGAATTGGTAGACAATCCCGTATCTACTACTTTTACTACGCCAGAAACCCTAGATCTATGGGAAAATCGACTAGAAGAGATTTTTGCGGGACATCCACAGGATGATTTTGATGTCGCTTTGGTAGATACCATCCAACGTTACCCAATGGACATTCAGCCCTTTCGGGATATGATTGCCGGTCAACGTATGGACTTATACCGAAGTCGCTACGAAACTTTTGAGGAACTGTATCTATACTGCTATCGCGTCGCCGCAACTGTAGGGTTATCGACAACATCAGTGATGGGAGTAGCGAAATCCTCAGATGCAGCTCCGTGGAATCAGCAGAAATCAGTGTATATACCTACTGAAGAAGCTATATCTTTAGGAATAGCCAAACAACTCACTAACATCCTGCGAGATGTAGGGGAGGATGCAGAGCGAGGGAGAATATACATTCCGCTTGAAGACTTGGCACGATTCAACTACAGCGAGCAAGATTTGTTGAAAGGCGTGCTGGATGATCGCTGGCGATCACTGATGCGCTTTCAAATAGAACGGGCACGCAAATTTTATACAAATGGCGAAAGGGGAATTAAATATTTATCTGCCGATGCCCGTTTACCTGTATGGGCGGCTCTCATGCATTACAGTCAGATCTTAATGAGAATTGAAGGCAATGACTATCAGGTATTCAATAAACGCGCCTACGTGCCTCAGTGGCAAAAATTACGTAGTTTGCCAGTAGCTTGGTTGCGATCGCAAGTGCTTTAATTCTGGAGATAAATACAGAACTAATTTTAAGTTCTGTAAATTTGGTTAATTATGGTTACATGAAAAGCATGTTTAACCAAGTCAAAACAATAAATATTTCTTATGAGAATCCTCCGCAATTTCCATCAGGATATTCTGATTTTATCCTGATACCTCTTGTGGGGGAATCATGCCATGTTCGGATAATCACTTAAAAATTATGTTAATTGTTAATGGTTGATGGTTAATTGCAATCAACCATTAAC
>CAZZVG010000148.1:0-9160 GCA_964657295.1 Iningainema sp.
CCTCTCCCCCTCCCCCACTCTCAACTCCCTCATAAATCTGTTGCGGCAAAGTGAGTCGCATAATTTGCGTCCCGTACTGATTTTTGACCAATTTGAAGAATTCATCTTTGTTGCTACCGAATCAACGCAAAGGCGGCAATTTTTTGAATTTTTGGGAGAGTGTCTCAACATTCTGCCTGTGAAGGTAATTTTGTCCCTGCGGGTAGATTACTTGCATTATTTACTGGAGTGCAATGACGCACCCTGTATGAACATTATTAGCAATGATATTCTCAGCAACAATGTCCTTTACAAGTTGGGAAATTTTTCATCGGCTGATGCTAAGTCAATTATTGAATGCTTAACCAATCGTTCTCATTTCCATTTAGATCCTGATTTAGTTGATGAACTCGTCAAGGATCTCGCTGGTGAACTCGGAGAAGTGCGCCCAATAGAATTACAGATAGTGGGGGCACAACTGCAAGCAGAGAATATTACGACTTTAGAGAACTATTACAAACGTGGACCAAAGCAAGAACTGGTAAAGCGATATCTGGCCGAAGTCGTTGAAGCTTGTGGATCTGAGAATCAGCAGGCAGCAGAACTGGTGCTTTACTTGCTGACTGATGAAAAAGGAACTCGTCCCCTGAAGACTCGTGTCGAACTGGAACGGAATTTGCAGGGTTTAGCAGCTGCTTTCACTCAAGAAGCAAACAAATTAGATTTAGTTTTAGAGATTTTTGTACAATCAGGTTTGGTCATTTTGTTACAAGAAAATCCCACTGAACGCTATCAATTAGTACATGACTATTTAGCAACATTTATTCGTCAGCAACAAGAACCGAAATTAAATCAGATAAAGATGGCACTGGAAGAGGAAGAAAGGCAAAGAAAACTCAGTGATGCAAAGCTGAATCGTTTTCTCAAACGCGCCCTTATCAGTTCAGTTGCAACTGGATTGGTGTTAGCTGTGCTAGGACTTACAGCTTGGGTTTACAGCCGCTTAAGTTACAGTTGCATAGAGTAAAGAACTACGAACCTGCGGAATTTCGGTTTTTCCCATAGGGTGTCCCCCACTTAAAGCCTGGAAAACTAATAGTGGGGGTTTTGATTTACTACTGCTGTTGCTCTGTTATACGCTTCCTCAACTCAGCTTCAAATTCCTCGTCCGTGTGACAAACGACTTTTGGGCGCTGATCTAATCTGTCCATCAAAGTGTGGAAAGCTTCTGTATCCTGTGGATGGTAACGAACCCAGTCCCTAAGCTCGTTGTCAGACATTGCTTGATAGATGGAATAAGTCATGGAAAAGTTACCTCCCCGTTATGGTAAATTTCTATTTGTATTGTGTCTCCAATGAGAACGTAGATACGTCTTGTTCTTTCATCTAAACGCACTACATTGATGGATTGAAACAAATTGCTTGCTCTAACACACCTGCTCCAAAATGCCTTAAGTTGTTCTGCCGTTGGTTCCATAAAAATTTGGGAGAAATGTAACGGGCGTGAGATCTCGAAGTCTAGTTTCCCTAACTCACTTCCCTTGAGCTAAAATATAGAGATCATTCTTTGGGAATGATTGGGTAGAGGTTGCACCCTCAAGCTGGTTTCTTGTTGATGCACTTTGATTTTTATCTCAGCAAACTGATGGAAGAGCGCAGCACCAGTTGCAGGGCGATCAATCCCCAGGTCTACTCCCAGATTTCTGGGTTTTGCTATCTGATGCCTCAATAGTGGGTTTTGCGTACTTACCTGGATACTTGACGCGAAAATATGTTTCTAGCACTTGTAAGACCATTGGCCCACAAATAGTACCGCCATGTTCTCCAGTGTTTTCACCAAACGCCACAACAGTAATTTCCGGCTTATCGCTGGGGGCATAAGAACCAAACCAGGTGTGATTTGGACGATTGATCCCGGCTTCAGCTGTACCACTTTTTGCCGACGCTGGGGCAATTGATGGCACGTCCAAACTCTTCCCTGTACCTTCAGAAACCACCATCCGCAGTCCCTGGCGGAGAGTTTTGAGAGTTTCTGGTTTCATATTTAAAGATACCCGCCAGTTTTTAGTTTTTTCATTATCTTTGAGCACATGCGGTTGAACTCGAAAGCCTCCATTAGCTGGGACAGAAAACATCACAACAGATTGTAGCGGCGTCACTTGCAAAGCACCTTGACCAATTGACATATTAATGCTGTCACCTACAGTCCAAGGTATCTTCCAAGTTTTCTGTTTCCAAGTCTCATCTGGTACCAAGCCTTTTGATTCTTCGTTCGCAAACTCAATCCCAGTTCTTTGCCCCAACCCATATTTGCGAGCCCATTCCGTTAAGGTTGGACCGCCGACTCTCCTACCAACTTGATAAAAGAAGGTATCACTACTCATGGCGATCGCTTTAGGAAATCCGATTGAACCGAATCCAGAGTGGTTCCACTCACTAAAAGTCACGCCACCAACAGTTAAAGATCCATAGGTTTGGAGTATTGTACTGGGAGAAAATTTCCCCGATTCTAATCCGGCGGAAGTCGTAATAATTTTGAATGTACTGGCGGGTGGAAAGGCGCTGAGGGCGCGATTGACCAACGGATGGTCTTTACCTTGTAAGCTTTGCCAGTCTTTTTGAGAGAGTTTTTGCTTAGAGAAGATATTCGGATCGAAGGTTGGATGAGACACCATTGCTAATACGGCACCGTTATTCGGGTCAATTGCCACAATTGCTCCTTTCACATTGCCCAAAGCTTTTTCTGCTGCCTCTTGCAAATCCAAATCTATAGTTAGGTGTATATCCTTACCAGCCTTGGCTTGTTTTTCTCCCAAAACCCGAATTGGGCGGCCTTTGCTATCCACTTCTACCTGCTGACCGCCCCATTCGCCACGCAGCACCTGCTCATAAGCCTTTTCCACCCCCATCTGACCGATCGCATCTCCCAGCCGATAGCCTTCCTTCTTCTTTTCTTTTAACTGTTCGGCAGTGAGTTCACGGGTATATCCTAGTATATGTGCTAACGCTTTCCCATGTGGGTAGTAACGTACCGCTTCCGTATTAATCTCTACGCCAGGAAGTTCGTTTTCATACTCCTTTAATGCTGTGATTTGTGCCTCAGTAATATCACGAGCAATCCGCACCAGTGAAGACGAGTTAGGGCCTGCCTTGTCTAGTTTATCTTCCATCTCCTTCTGAGGGATGTTGAAAATTTGCGATAGCCGTGGACCAACAAGCGACCAAGAAGGCTTTGTGTGAGCCATTGGCCATAAGTAGACAGAATGAGGATAGTGTGTGGTAGCTAAAAGTTTACCATTCCGGTCAAAAATATTGCCGCGTTCCGGTTGTTTAAGAATCATTCTAATCCGGTTTGCTTCGGCTCGTTCTCTGTGGTGTGCGCCTTCAACCAGTTGTAAATAGGCCAAACGACTCACCACTCCAGCTGTCATCAATATCGTAAACACGATTAAAAATGTGGCCTGGAAACCCCGTCCGACTGTACGGGTATCTCTTTTTTTACCTAGTTGTGGTGATTGTAATAAAGCCATAGAACTAAATTTCGGATTAACATTATCTGTATACAAATACGCTAAAATCCTACCCGGTATATAGCGTCAAATAATCGGAATACTCTCCGCTAAAGTATAATAAGTGGATTAAACCAAGTTATTTGTCCTTTGTCCTTCGTCCTTTGTTCCTAGTTATTTATCCTTTGTGCAGTGTGCTTAACAAATGACAAATGACAGTTAACATACATTCTTATTTGATTACACCAATCTACTTAGCCAGTATAATCACGGTCTTTAATTTAGGATTATGACTCAAACTGTAACGCAGAATCAGGGTGAAATGGAGGCTTTTGAGTCGTATGATGTGGAACTGCGAAATGTATTCAAGTTCTTTAACTCTGAGCCTGCAGTCAATGGAGTAGATTTGAATGTGAAGCCAGGAGAATTTTTCAGTATTCTGGGTCCATCGGGTTGTGGTAAAACAACGACACTCCGCTTAATTGCTGGATTTGAAACGGCTGACGCTGGCAAGTTATTGATTCAGAGTCAGTTAATGACTAATGTGCCTCCATATCGCCGACCTGTCAACACTGTATTTCAAAGTTATGCTCTTTTTAACCACCTGAAAGTGTGGGATAATGTTGCTTTTGGACTGCGATTGAAAAAAATCCGCTCTTCGGAAATTGAAAGCAGAGTCAAAGAAGCTTTAGAATTGGTGAAAATGGAAAGTTTGCGATCGCGCTTTCCCAATCAACTCTCTGGAGGTCAGCAGCAACGAATCGCGTTAGCAAGAGCTTTAGTCAACCGTCCGGCTGTGGTGCTGCTAGATGAACCCTTGGGAGCATTAGACTTAAAGCTGCGTAAGGAAATGCAGGTTGAACTCTTTAATTTACACAGAGATCTGAGGTTAACTTTTATCATGGTCACTCACGACCAGGAAGAGGCTCTGTCCTTATCAGATCGCATTGCAGTGATGAATCAAGGCAAAATTGAGCAAATTGGCACCCCTAGTGAAATTTACGAACAACCACGTTCACCGTTTGTTGCTGATTTTATTGGTGATACCAATCTATTTGTCGGTGAAATTACAGAGGTAGATGCTACCAACTTGCAAATTTTGACGAAAACTGGACTGAAAATTGTTGTCACTCGCCATTCTGATACACCAACAGAATTATCACAAGCAGTTGTAGTGAGTGTACGCCCAGAAAAAATACAGCTTTCACTTTATAAACCGAGTTTGCACATCAACTGCTTTGAGGGACGGCTAGTCAACATAATGTATTTGGGAACACACGTTAATTATGTTGTAGAATTGACACCCGACTTCCGCATCACTGTTCTGCAGCCTAACACCTTCGGTAATTTACCAAACCTCAATACGTCTATCTATGCTTACTGGACACCTAGTGATTGTTTGGCGTTACGAGAATGACTAAAAGAAGACCATTTGTAAAAGGGTTGGCGGGGGTTTCGGGCTTATCTTTAACGAGTTGTGGCTGGAAACTGGCAGATGTACGCAGCAATTCTACTACTCAGGGTTCTCGTGACCAATTGTATGTTTATACATGGACACAATATACTGACAAAGAATTATTGACAACTTTTAGCACCCAAACGGGGATCAAAGTACTTGCAGATGTGTATGATTCCAACGACGTGATGTTGGCTAAGCTCCAAGCTGGAGGGGGGGGTGCTTATAGTGTGATCTACCCATCAGACTACATAGTGCAGAAGATGGTGGATAAAGGATTATTAACACAAATAAATCATGATCGTCTCATGGGTTTAGATAATTTATTCCCAAGGTTTCAAAATCCTACCTACGATCCCAACAACCGTTACAGTATCCCTTTTACTTGGGGGACGACGGGTTTGATTTACAATTCGGAAAAACTAAAAACCCCGCCTGAAGACTGGGAGTACCTTTGGCAAAACCAAGAACAACTTTCAAAGCGAATGACTTTGCTCAATGATGTCCGAGAAGTTATGGGTGCAGTATTGCGGATGCTGGGTTACTCCTACAACTCGCAGAATGAAAATGAAATCAAACAAGCTTACGAGAAGTTGAAGATCCTTAAAGGAGCGATCGCCGCCTTTGATACTGATGCTTGGCGCAATCAAATTGTCGCCGGAGACTTACTGTTAGCAATGTGTTACTCGGCAGACGGAGTGAAGATTACTCAAGAATACCCAAAATTCAAGTATGTTATTCCCAAGAGTGGTTCCTCATTATGGACTGATACAATTGTCATTCCTAAATCAGCCCCTAATCCAGATGGCGCATATGCTTGGTTTAACTTTATTTTGCGCTCAGAAGTTTCCGCGCAAATCACCCAACGTCTCAGTATTGCTACCCCCAACCGCAGTGGATTCGAGGAATTACCAAAGAAAATACAGAACAATTCCAACTTGTTTCCTCCAGAGTCACTTCTGCAAAAGTGCGAACGGATTACTCCTTTAGGGAAGATTGAAGAAGTCTACGAACGATACTGGACAGAATTAACCAGTGCTTGATCAGTTACTCCTTGCTGAGTGTAATATCATGTTCGGTAAATGACTTATAAAATTTTTCGTTAATCTTCTTTTTTACCTGTAGACAGAAGGTAAAAATTTCTATATCATTGATTCTCAATTAACGAGATTTAATGCGAAAAAACTTTGGATTACTGAGAAGTATGGTATTTATATTGACAAGGTGGGTTTGCCCTATTGCCTTGTACGTGTTGAGAACTGTAACTTTTGCTGTCTGGCTTTCGCTCCAGAAATTAAAAGTATAATTACTCATGATGAGATCCTTTTTTGCCTAAGATTTATTATAATAAGGGTGAAAATAGCTTAAAATTAGTTAAAACCCAAAACTCATCTAGCTAGCCTAAATGATTTGTTAACAGTTATTTCTGGACTTCTGAGTGCTAACTGTTTACAGACAACAGACAACAGGAGAACGCTGGGTTTCCACATTTCACATAGGACTACTTTTAAAAAAATTGGCAATGCAAAACAATCTCTAAGTAACACCTCAGTTTAACAACTGACACTTAGGTTAGTTTCAATAAATGCTTATATAAAAATTTATGAAGTCAGAAAAAACTTTCTTAAACTCTTATTGCTTCTTATTGTCCACGCCTCCGGGGTTAGTTTTTTATCCACTAGTGCCTAAATCCTATTTTATCTATATTACATAGATAAATAAATGGTTACAAAAAATTATCCAAAACCCATCATAATTATTTATCAATATTGACTTGATGATCCAGTAAAAATTATAGTTGAGAAATATGTA
The DNA here is from genome assembly GCA_964657295.1 of Iningainema sp. Classification (GTDB taxonomy): domain Bacteria; phylum Cyanobacteriota; class Cyanobacteriia; order Cyanobacteriales; family Nostocaceae; genus Rhizonema. The sequence goes on from CAZZVG010000148.1 coordinate 6,757, forward strand.
TGAGTAGGTCAGTTGTTTTAAGCTTGGATCGAGGAAACCTACGCGACGGCTTCGCTTCGGTTACCGTACACCTTGGAGAAGTGGACAACCCCTACCGGATGAAATTCACTGCGAGTTTACCAGCAGCACCAGAAATTCCTATTATTTATAATAATGTACAGTTACTTTCATACGCTTTTTATCAACGGTTATGTTGGCGTATAGGTAGTGAGACAGAAGATTATTTTGAAATTGAAACTAATAATATCACTAATTTTTCGGAAATTGAACTCATCGAATTATCCCAAGTATTTTCAAAAAGAATAAATGCATGGCTCAGCTCAACAGAATTTCGCAAAATAGAGCAACAACTACGTACACAATTAAAACCATCTGAGGAAATTCGTTTCATTATTGAGACCGACGACAATCTACTGCGGCGACTTCCCTGGCATCTGTGGGAGTTCTTTGACGATTACCCTAAAGCCGAAGTGGCATTGAGTTCTGTAGAGTATCAAAAACCAAATAAATTGCCTATAAGTAACTTGAGAGAAAGAGTGAAAATTTTAGCAATTCTGGGAAACAGTAAAGGAATTGATATTAATCAGGATCGCGTTTTTTTAGAGAAATTATCAAATCAAGCAAAAATTCAATTTTTAGTAGAGCCAAATACATCTCAATTCAATGAGCAACTTTGGCAACAAGGTTGGGATATTCTCTTTTTTGCAGGTCATAGTTGTAGTAAAGAAAAAGGACTGCTACAAATTAATCAAACAGACACGATTAACCTTGAGCAATTAAGGTATGCTCTTAAGCAAGCTATTAGTCGTGGTTTGAAGTTAGCGATTTTTAACTCTTGTGATGGTTTGAAGTTGGCGCAGCATCTCCAGGATTTGTACATTCCGCAAGTGATTGTCATGCGCGAACCTGTGCCGGATTTTGTAGCTCAACAATTTTTAAAGTATTTTCTGGATGGATTTTCTAGTGGCAAGTCTTTATACGCGGCAGTGCGTTCTGCAAGAGAAAGACTGCAAGGATTAGAAAAAGAATATCCCTGCGCCTCTTGGCTACCAGTCATTTTCCAAAATCCTGCTGAACCGCCAATGGTTTGGCCACAACAGTATATCCCGGCTAAATGGGAAAACAAGACAGGCTCATCAGCAACAGTGTTCACTGTTCATGCTAGATCCGTGCAGACAGAAATGCGGTTGTCGCCTGTAACCCAGGTTTTAACTAAAACACTCACTCTTGATTCTCTCGTTGAAGTTCTGAATCAGAAACTGCTTGAAACCCAAAATCGTCGTCTTAATTCTACAGAAATTTTCATTCTCCAAGGCATTTGGCGGCATCAAACTTACAGTCAAATTGCACAAGAGGGGGCTTATAGTCTTAGCTACCTAACGAAAGTTATGGCCCCAAAGTTGTACCAACTGCTCTCCGATCCCATTGGTAAGCGCGTTACCAAGAAAAACTGTCGAACTCTGCTAGCCTCATATGTTTTATCACAAGATGGTCAAAAAATCATACCGTCAAAACAAAATTTCATCGGCTTTTTTCCAAATTCTCACCAAGATATTTTGCTTCGGTTTCCTAGTGGTGCAGTCCCGCTTGATTCCCCTTTCTACATCAAACAGTCTGCTATCCAAGCACAGATTTGTGAGGAGATTGGTAAGCCAGGAGCGCTCATTCGGATTAAAGCTCCTCGGGAAAGGGGCAAAACCTCTATGTTACTCAGGATTCTAGATTATGCTGAGAGCCAAAAATACCGCACGGTTAGCTTGAACTTAGAGCAAGCTGACCAAACGATCTTGAGCGATTTGAATCGATTTTTGCGTTGGCTGTGTGCCAGTATTTCAAGTCAGCTACAACTGGAGCCAAAACTAGACGAGTATTGGGATGAAGATATTGGCAGCAAAGTCAGTTGTAGCTCTTACTTGCAAAGTTATGTACTCGAGCAAATAGACTCGCCTGTGGTTTTGGCGTTAGACGCGGTGGACCAAATTTTAGAGCATCCACAAGTGGCGAAAGAAATTTTCTCCCTGTTGCGTTCTTGGTACGAACAAGCCGAAAGACAACCCATCTGGCAAAAACTGCGCCAGATTGTGGTTCACTCGACAGAAATTTATGTTCCCCTCAAGCTACATCAGTCTCCTTTCAATGTGGGTTTACCAATCCAGTTAACTGATTTTAGTTTAGAGCAGGTGGATCAGTTGGCACAGCGCTATCAACTTGACTGGACAGATGGCTTGCAAGCACGAGAGTTGATGGATATGGTTGGGGGACATCCGGGACTGGTACACTTAGCACTTTATCATCTGCGTGACCAGTTAAGTTTAGCAAAATTGCTGGAAACTGCCCCGACTTCTTCGGGAATTTATCATCATCATTTGCAACGTCATTGGGTGACTTTGCTTGAACAGCCAGA
>CAZZVG010000149.1:0-9155 GCA_964657295.1 Iningainema sp.
CTTTTGACTTTTGACTTTTGACTTGGAGCGAAGCGACTGACTCCCCATCATCTTCCCCTCGTAAATTAATGTTAAATTAACTCTAAAAACTTATTAAGAGGACATTACTTTGTGGAAAAGTCCTAAATTTCTGTGGAAAACTATCATTTATTCTGTGGAAAAACTATTATAATCTGTGGAGAATAACAATAAGTATAATTACTCTGTGGATAAGCCTCCTAAGTTTTCCACAAGTTTTCCACAGGAGTAAATCGAAAAATGTCTTGAATAGAAAAACTTACGCTAGGTTTTCCACAGTTTCCACAGCCACTACTACTACTATTGAAAGAATATTATTTATATTAGTAGTCGAGCAGAGTTTACAAGCCACAAAGCTCAAGAACTTATCTGTCGTGCTACTATATCCAACACACAAGCTGAATACAGAAGCATGAAATTAGTTTGTACCCAAAGCGACCTCAGTACTAACCTCTCACTCACGAGCCGGGCCGTACCTTCACGCCCGACTCATCCGGTACTTGCTAACGTGCTGCTACAAGCGGATGCTGAAACTAACCAGGTTAGCTTAACCGGCTTCGATCTCAGTTTGGGTATCCGTACCAGTTTGAATGCTGAAGTCATACAAGGGGGAGCAATTGCCATTCCTGCCAAGCTGCTCAATGATATTACCTCTCGTCTTTCAGAGGGAGAAATCACTTTGGAGGATGAATCAGCAGATTCAAATAATCCAAGTAACGAAGGTTTAATTGTCACACTGACTTCAAAAAGTGGTCGCTATCAAGTCAGAGCCATGGGTGGCGAAGAGTTTCCAGAACTCCCCTTAATTGAAAATACACAAGCAACGAGGCTTCAGGTTACGGCATTAATTGAGGGATTGCGAGGTTCCTTATTTGCTACCAGCCCTGATGAAACCAAGCAAGTCCTTACCGGAGTGCATTTAACAGTTCAGCAAGACAGCTTGGAATTTGCAGCTACTGACGGACATCGCTTAGCTGTGGTACAAACTACCAACGAAAGTCCAGACTCCAGCTATGAAGGAAAGCTAGAAGTCACATTACCAGCTAGAAGCTTGCGGGAGTTAGAGCGAATGTTGGCTCACAACAGCTCTCAAGAAGAACTTGTCGCCTTGTATTTCGATCAAGGTCAAGTTGTTTTTGAATGGCAGAACCAACGTTTGACAAGCCGCACGTTAGAAGGTGCTTATCCTGCTTACTCAATGTTGATCCCCCACCAATTTCAGAGAGAAGTAACTCTGGATAGAAAACAATTTGTGAGTGCGTTAGAGAGAATTGCTGTATTATCTGACCAAAAAAATAATATTGTTAAGCTCAGTTTAGACAATGCAGCTCAAGGAATTACCTTATCTTGTGAATCTCAAGATGTGGGTAGCGCTATGGAGTCAATGGCAGCACAAATATCTGGAGAAGATCTAGATATTGCTTTTAACATCAAGTATTTAATCGAAGGGATAAAAGCGTTACCATCTTCCGAAATTCAAATGCAACTGAATACCAATCTCACTCCAGTCATTTTCACACCTTTAGGTGGTTTGAAAATGACCTACTTAGCTATGCCAGTGCAACTTAGAGGTGTTTAGAACCACTCTTCACGACTAACCGCCATCGCATTGCTTACTGCTGCTGCGTTGGAATTTCTATCGAAAATTCTGTTCCCACATCTTGTTGTGAATCACATTTAAAAACACCACCGTGCTTATTCACAATAATTTGGTAACTGATTGATAGTCCCAAACCAGTGCCCTTACCTACTGGTTTAGTTGTAAAAAATGGATCAAATACTCGTCCAAGAAAATCTGTTGGTATTCCCAAACCATTGTCGGCAATCCGAATCAATATGCGGTTATAGTTTAAAAGTTCTGTGTGAATGTGAATCTGGGGATTTGATATTTGAGATTGGCAGTTCTCTCCATTCCCCGATCTGTTAACTCTCTCACTTAGGGCATCGATCGCATTACTTAAAACATTCATGAACACTTGATTAAGTTGTCCGGGGTAGCACTCAACTAAGGGGAGTTTGCCGTATTCTTTAATTAACTTAATCTCTGGACTGTTGGGAATTTCCTTCAACCGATGCTGTAAAATCTCTAAAGTACTATCAATGCCCTCGTGAATATTCACTGGTTTCATCTCAGCCTCATCAAGCCTAGAGAAATTTCGTAAAGACAGGACTATTTGCCGGATGCGATCTGTCCCTGTCGTCATTGAGGACAGTATGTTTGGTAAATCTTCAACGATAAAGTTAAAATCGATTTCTTTTTTTAAGTTAAGAATATCAGAACTAGGGTTGGGGCAATCCTGCTGATATAACGCCAATATTTTAAGTAAGTTATTAGTATATTCATTAATATGACTAAGGTTGCCATAGATAAAGTTTACAGGATTGTTAATTTCATGAGCAATCCCTGCCACCAGTTGACCCAATGAGGACATTTTTTCGGTTTGGATCAGTTGGGTTTGAGTTTGTTGTAAGTGATGTAAAGTCTGAGCTAATTGTTCTGCTTGTTGCCTTGTTTGAGTAAGTAATTCAGCTTGTTGTAGTCCTACCCCAATTTGGGCAGCAATTTGACTCATGAACGTAATTTCAGACACCTCCCAATGACGGGGTTGAGAGTGCTGATAAGCTGCTAGCAAACCCCAAAGTTTTTGTCCAACAAAAATGGGAGTTATGACATAAGCTCGGATGTGGAATTGCTCCAAATTCTCGATATGACATTTTGAGTGAGCTAGTTTATAGATATCGTCTACAGCAAATGATTCATTGTGGCGGTAGCGTCCCCCTTCTGTCTCTTGTAAATAGGTATCATTCCAAACCGTTTTAGTCCATAAGTTGATTAAATGTCCAGAACCGGGACTAATCATCTTATAATCGTAGACAAATTCACCACTCCAGTCAGGGTTGAAACGATAGACAGCTACACGTTCCGCTTCGAGCAATTGACAAACCTCTTTAGTCGTTATTTGAAAAATAGTGTCTACATTGAGGGACTCTCTAATCTTAGCCACAACTCCAAACAACGCCTGCTGTTGCTCTGTTGCTTGTTCTAGCTTGAGTGTGCGCTCTTTTACTTGATTTTCTAAATTGGCATTGAAAGCATTCACTTGTTGGTATTGCTCGTACTGCTCAATCCCTAATCCAAATTGTTTAGCTAGTTCTTGAGCAAGTTCAAGTTCTGAACAAGTCCACTCGCGAGCTTGCGCTTTTCTCAATTCTCGCCAGACATCAAACGATAGGCGGGGGTACAGCTGGCGTTGATCACTGTCAAACTGCCCTGCCCATAGAGTTTCTGTATCTACTTCCTCTCGGAAAATACTTAAATAAGCTAGCAATTTGTGACGAGACTGAAGCGGTATCATCAGTATGCTACGAATTTTAGTTGGTCGGAAAGCAACCTGCAAGTTTCGCAACTCAGGAGTTTGATAGATGTCTTGAATTGCCCAAATCTGTAAATGATTAGATTTATAGTGTTCCTGCCATACACTATACTGTTCCATCAGTTGATATTTCGCTAACTTTGGGATTGTAGGTTGCTCTCCAACAGTGTAAACATTAACACAGCTATTTTCAGTTTTTAAACATTCTGCTAGACTCTTAAGCAGGTTATTCTGAATATGAATGTTTCTAATGCAAAGCCTCCCACCAGAGCCTTGAAATGCAGCAACAGCTTCTTCTAACGCTAATTCTAATTCGATAGTCGGCAACGAATGCAGTAGAGTGGCTATGCGGTTCACGATCCTTTCTCTGGAAGCTCTTTCTTGAGCCTGAGTCAGTAGATGACTTTGGGCGATCGCCACTGATAGCTGATCTACCACCATCTGCACCGCCTGAATTTCATATTCAGACACGGATCTGGCTTCTGAGTGGTGAGACACAAGTAGTCCCCAAAGTTCGTGTTGATTGATAATCGGTGCCACCAGAGAAGACTTTACTCCCATTGCCGTCAGATATTCTGCATGGCAGGAGTCTAGAGGGCGGTAATGGATCTGATCCGATGTCAGTTCTCCATTTTCCAACTCGGATGAGGGACTGTAGCCAATCTTTAAACTATCAACATTAACGACTGATCGCACCCTTGATTTAATAAACAGTTCACGCGCGTAGGGCGGAATATCATCAGCCGGAAAATTAAGCAACAATAGTGACGGTAAGCGATTATTATGTATCGACTCAGCTATCACCTGACCACTACTGTCTGCATGAAATTGGTAAATCATCACTCGGTCAGTTCCCAGCAACGAGCGTACTTCTGCCACTGTTGTTGTCAAAATATCTTGTAAATCTAATGTTCGACGAACACTGTTGATAATGCGACGTAGCAAGTTTTCTTGCTCAAGACGTACTCGCAAATCTTGTTCAGTAATCAGGGTCATCGTTTTCAATCTAATAGTTTTAAGAAAAGAACTTTGATAGAGATATTCATAAACATAAAATAATTATTAAAGTTTTATATGATATTTGTCCTCAGTATAACTACAGACAAATATTCATTGTTCTAAATGTATTTTTTAGAAAATGCCAAAAAAATTGATACAAGTACGTACAATACGCAGAATGATCAAAGCTAAAAGTTATAAGTTGGCTCCATAACAACCCGATATATTTAATTTTTTTTACCGCTACGACGAGGACACGTACATGCACCGAATCCACCGTTGATGTGGCGTTCTCCAATGCCCTAGCAACTTAGTAACTCCCTAAACGAGCGTCAGGGCGGGGGTAACCGCCCTTGTCAAGTCGAGCGTCAGCAAGAGCGCTCTTGTAAAGAAACAGAAGATTCCACAACCTACACTTCTAACGCTCAACTAATTTTCCTTGTCAGCAAAACGAATTTTCAGATAGTCATTTTCCATCTTTGCTCCTGCAGGTTGGAGTGCTGCTAAGGCTTGTGGCAATACTAAGTTACGGCGATGATTACCAATAGTAATGTTGAGTTCATCACCAGTTTTACTCAGGTGTACCTGATTTTTAGGAATCCCAGGTAAGTAAAGCTCTAAACTGTACTGATTTTGCTCTTGAACAATTTTGATAGTGGTTTCTTTGTAATAAACTTGAGTTGGGTCCTCATCTTTGTATAGGATTTCTTTCAAACGTTCTAAAGCTTCCAAACCACACATTTCTACAGAAAAAAGAGGAACTTCTTTTACTGGAAGTGGGTGAAAGTTTTCATGAATTTCTTGGCGATATTGCTGTTGATTCTCTTTCCACCGTTGAAAAAAGGGGTCTTGTACTTCATTGGGAATGATGCGATTTGCCACGATCAAATCTGTGGCAACATTATATAAGCTTAGATAAGCATGAGCGCGAAGAGACTCTTTGATTACCATCTTTTCGGGGTTGGTGATCAGACGTACTGAGGTTTGAGTATTGTCAGTTAAGACTTTTTCTAAAGCTTCAATTTGTTGGTAAAACTCGTAAGGTGCATCCATTACCTCTTTATCAGGTAGAGAGAACCCAGCGATGGGTTTAAAAAAAGGTTCTACCAAAGGTCTTAGTGCTACTGAGATATTTTGAAACGGTTTGTAAAAGCGCCGCATGTACCAACCACTCACTTCTGGTAGGCTGAGTAGACGTAGTGCTGTACCAGTAGGGGCTGAATCGATAATTAGCACATCAAAATCGCCTTCATCGTAGTGGCGCTTCATCCTAACTAAGCCAAAAATCTCATCCATACCTGGTAAGATTGCCAATTCTTGAGCCTGCACCCCATCTAAACCCCGTGCTTGTAAAACTTGGGTAATGTAGCGCTTTACTGAACCCCAGTTCGCCTCTAGTTCCAGCAGTGCATCCAGTTCTGCACCCCACAAATTTGGACGAACTTGGCGCGGGGCATGTTCTAGTTCTATGTCAAAACTGTCTGCTAAGGAATGAGCCGGATCTGTACTCAGAACTAATGTACGATAACCAAGTTCGGCACAACGAAGTCCAGTGGCGGCAGCTACGGAGGTTTTACCCACGCCGCCTTTACCTGTCATTAAAATTACACGCATGGATAATTCTTTCTTGTCTCTTGAAGTGGTTACATTTATTTACATTATCGTCTGTTTGTTTGATTGAAGTGCTGCTTTAGTAAATCTAGGCGCGAACATTTCCAATAATCGATGTGAGAAACAATCATTTCTTGGGCATTGAGGCGCAGCTCACTCCTTCCTGGAACAGCTACGCGCGGTTTCCAAGGTAGAGGAGTATTCCAACTGAGTGTCCACTCGGTTTTAATTGTGTCTCCTTCAGGGTAAATGTTGTGCAAGTCCATTTTGGTGTTTATAAAGAAAGTCTCCATGAATTTAATCATCAACTTGTACCGTTTAATTCCATGAAATTTGCTAAGCGGGTCTTGAAAATAAACATCTTGAGCGTATATACTGTATGTCTGATTAACAGGAAATCTTTGATAGTCTTCTTTCAAAATTTCAATGATATCCATATTTGCTAATTGTTAATTGCTAATCAATCTCATTCCATAAACGTTCTAACTGACGTCGCCAAGCAGTTAAAACTTCCTCCTGCACTTGTGCAGATTGATCTATTTCACCCATCAATCCTTCTGCATAAAAGCGGTCTAGGTTTTGCATAGTGGACTGTAAGGACTGCCCTTGCTGTTTTGCCGCCAAAATGATTTGTCTAATACGGCTTTCAATCAGTCGATTAAAGACATCATCTAAACCACTCTTATACAGAGATATCAGTCGAGCGATCGCATCTCGAAAATCTTCTACAACCAAACTGACACAATTATGCTGAAACACTCCCCAAACGACATTTTGGTGTAAAGCGTAGTGTACTTCTTGAGTCTCATCAAAATTTGCTTCTAAAAATTGTTCTAAAAATGGTTGGGCTTCTTGTATCGGTACAATTGGTAGTAAAATGCGCAACCAAGTTTCATCATCCGAAAGCATCACTAACAGCCGTAGATTCTGAGTTTCTATTTGCCAAGAACCTGGTGCAACGGTATTTATAGTTGCAGCATTAAATAATTCTTTAAGTGTATCTGCTATTTCTTGCGGATTCATAGTCTTTTTTTAAGCTTCAGTTTCTAGCGTAACGTTTTCAGGTAGCAATGCGTAGGCGTAGCCCGCCGCAGGCATCGCTAATCTCTGTAAGCATCAGTATCAAGCCTCTCTTATACAGGCGAATTCAAAACTTTAAAGCACATATTATTTTAGTAATACTACTGGGCTAGATAATTTGGGAATAACTCTCCCTGTGCGCAACATATAATTTCGATATTGTTCCCCGAAGGTATCAAGCATCATCTGCTCTTCTTGAGGAACTCGCCCGGATTTCTCACCAACTCTGAAAAGCCTCAATCATTACTAAATGGTCGTTACGTGTTTGCTACTGGTGGAGGTTTCGCGATCTCGGTGATTGCAGAGTGGTTGGAAAAATATGTTTGTGATGGGATTGAGAATCCTAAGTTTTTTGTACTGGATAACCCGCAAAGTATTAACCTCACTGGGTTAATACACTTGAATCCTTAAACCTTGATGTACCCCATTGGGATATCTTCCTAATAGGAACAATTTTTACAATGTGAGGTAGTACCAATTTGAAACCGAAAACACTTAACGCCCTGTTGCGAGTATATGACCAATTAGACGAGATAACAAGGCATTTATATGACTTAGCTGAAATCGAGCTTGAACTAGAAGCTTTTGACGACGCTAGCTTGCTCCAAACCAGAGCGGATATATTATATGAGCAGATGGAAAATTTAGCAGTTGTAATCGCAGAACTAGAGGGTTAAGAGATGGACGAACTAAAAGCCAAAATTAAAGAATATGGACATCTAGCAGCCTCATTAAGTCGTCAAGCGGGAGCGATACCTAGTACACCTAAAGAGAGTCGTCAGCAGAAAATGGAATTGATGAGACAAGCTAGGGATGCTAGTAGAGAATGTCAAGCGCTGATACAAGAGTTGAAGCGCCAACAAGTTGCATAAAAGTTCAGTTACTGAAATAAGATCCCAAACTGTTGTAACTTATGGGTTACAGCAGTTTTATTTTTGGTATGAAAATAAACAGGCACGGGTATTGCCAAAATCCTTACGCAGTCAGAGATACAACAGCTTTTCCATTGCTACTCAAGGGCGAACTTGCCATGAAAGAGCGAAAACACCTCACGTCCCTCGAAGTGGCCAAGCTGATCGAGGCGGCCAGCACGACCCGAAACACAGCGCGTGACCGCTGCCTGCTGCTGCTGATGTTCCGCCACGGGCTGCGCGTGTCGGAGGCGTGCGCGATGCAGCTATCGCAGGTGGATGAGCCGCGTCCTGCATGTGCAGCGGCTCAAGAAAGGGCTGTCCACCACCCAACCGCTCCGCACTGACGAGCTGAGGGCGATCAAGGCATGGCTGGCACGGCGGGGGAAATTCAAGGCGGCGGAGACGGCAAAGCATTTCTTTTTGAGCGAGCGTGGGCAGGCGCTCAGCCGTAAGACGGTGTGGGGAATTCTGCGGGGGTTGGCGGAGCGGGCTGGGCTGCCGATTGCGGCGCACCCGCACATGTTGCGCCATGCTTGTGGCTATGCCTTGGCGGATCAGGGCGCGGACACGCGGCTCATCCAGGATTATCTGGGGCATCGGAATATACAGCACACCGTCCGCTATACTGCGACGAATCCGGAAAGGTTCGGAAAGTTATGGAAGTGAATAATGGCCTAAAAGCAGGGTCGGTGCTCTGAAGTGCAGTTTTACTATTTAGGGGCAGTCGGAGGGTCGGTGCCAAAGGTACGTTCGATGAAACATACCCTGGCGGCATGTTTCATCTCTTACGTGAAAGTCTAGCTTATAAAAAATAGTCTGGTGATAGGTATATAGATGAATGGCACTAAGAAAACCTGAATCCCTTATTATACAAGCACTTTAAACTTTTGCTTCTGAAAATTCCCAAAAAATAAAATCAAGTTAAATGGGTTCTTGTCCAATTTTGGTGATCAACACAGGAACTCGTTTTAAGGCAGCTATGCTGAGGGCAGAAGGCAGAAGGAGGAAAAAAGAAGAAGGAAGAAGGAAAAGTTCAATCTTTTATCTTGTTTAAAGTCGCAACTAATATACTTTGCATTTCTTCAACTTCATTCAATAAAGGAGTCAGGGTAAGCGCAAGAAAAAAAGTCCGATTGTGTGGTTAGATTGGTAGAGCGGT
>CAZZVG010000150.1:0-9049 GCA_964657295.1 Iningainema sp.
TCAACAGATAAATTCCTTAACCGAACCGTATTGCGAACGCCCCTACGTTCGTAACTGGAGATGTCTACTGAAAGAAACCTAGATGCTCTTTAACTAGCTCCAAGGGCTTAGTGGTTCCTTCCCACTCTTGATTCCCTCCCTGTTTTTATAAGGCGGCTAGCTGAAAACTCCTGAAGATAGGAGCGCCTTGACTGCGCCAATAAGATCGAAGTTGTGGCACGTTCCGAGTCGAGGCTAAACTCCGATGAATCCCCGTAACTGTAGTTCCAGGAGAGTCAAAAATGCAATTGCTGTTCGACTAAGTGAGAATAGAGGCCGCTTGTTGTCATTAATTCATCATGGTTACCTTGTTCAACAACGATACCGCTGTCTAGAACAATTATGTAGTCCGCATTTGCCACGGTGGAGAGACGATGGGCAATGATAAAAGTTGTACGGGATTCATCGGAAGTAGCAACGACGCGACTGAATCGAGCTATCTTTTGCTGAAATCTGTTTTCGGACTCAGTATCCAGAGAACTCGTGGCTTCATCCAAAATCAAAATTTGTGGGTTTTTAATCAGTGCCCGTGCGATGGCGATTCTTTGCCGTTGTCCACCCGAAAGCATCATGCCTCTTTCTCCTACCTGGGTGTTATATCCTAATGGCAGCGCCTGGATAAAGTCGTGTGCGTCTGCGAGTTTGGCAGCAGCCATCGCCAGTTCAAGAGTATATTCTGAGTTGTAGAGCGTGATGTTTTCTAAAACAGTCCCTGAAAACAGAAAACATTCTTGTGGGACAATACCCAACTGACATCGTAGCGACTGGCAAGACACATCAGCCGTATCATGTCCATCAATCAAAATGCGTCCAGTAGAAGGACGATATAAACCCGCAAGTAAATTCACTAAAGTACTTTTACCCGAACCACTCTTACCCACAATCCCAACAGTTTGTCCTGCTTTCACCTTAAAGGAAATATTTTGCAGGCTGTTGCGCGGTTCATTTTGGCTGTAACGGAAAGAGACATTTTCAAAATAGACTTCACCGCGAATCGGAGGTAAAGTCTGTCGCTGTTTTTGAGGATTTTCTTCTGGCTGGGCAGTTAAGACATCGTCCAGCCGTTCTATGGAAATCAATATTTCTTGAAACTCATCCCACAACCCCACTAATGCTAAAACTGGGTTGATCACGTTGCCAATCAGTAAATTAAAAGCAACAAACTCACCAATAGACATCTCCCCTCGAATCACTAAAGTTGCCCCGTACCACAACACAATGGTGCTACCAATGTGATGAATCAAGCTACTTGCTAGATGCAGATTATTAGCCAGTTTCTGACCGCGAAACCGCGCTTTTACCATCTTCTGGAAGCGATGTTCCCAACGCCAACGCACTCTTTGTTCGGCTGCTGCAGTTTTTACTGTGACAACACCAGTGATCATTTCTACTATTGAAGAGTTTTGCTCTGCCGATTTCTTAAAGATATCTCGCGACACTCCTTTGAGAAATGGACTAGTGACCAAAGTCAAAGTCACAATCGGTAGAATTAAACCCACCATCAGGAAAGTCAGTTGTAAATTGTAATGGGCCATCAGTCCCAAGTAGACAACCGACATCACGGCGTCTAAAGAGGTACCCACAGCTTTACGGGTGAGAAACAGTTGGATTTTACGGTTTTCTTGAACGCGGCTGACAATATCTCCGACTTGGCGGGATGCAAAAAACTGTAGTGGCAACCGCAATGTATGGCTAATAAAACCGCTAATCAAGGTAAGATCCATGCGGTTGGAAAAATAGTCCAGCAGGTGTTGGCGCACGGCTGTTAAGATAATGTGCCACATACCGAAGATCAGGAAGCCAAAAGCAAAGACATTCAGGGTGGCTAAGCTTTTGTATGGCATCACGCGATCGAGAACGACTTGGGTTATTAAGGGAGTCGCCAGCCCAAAAACTTGCAGCAGTACAGAGGCGACAATAATTTGCCCTATTGGGTAACGGTGACGCCAAAACGTCTGCCAAATTGGACTACGTGAAATTTTTTCGCTCTTTTTGGCACTTAAGCGTTCGGTGGGAGATAAAAGCAGTGCATACCCCGTCCAGTTTGCTTCAAACTCTTGACGAGAAAGCCATCGCCTGCCAACAGCCGGATCGGAAATTAACAAGCGATCGCCTTTAACTTGCCAGACAACCACATAGTGAATTCCTTGCCAGTGGGCGATCCAAGGATGATGCAACGCCAACTTACTGATTGAAGCCCGTACTGATAACACGCGATACCCTAATGTTTCCGCCGCATCTGCTAAAGCCGGAAGGGATGCACCTGTGCGATCTGTGAGCGCTAAATTACGTAAGGTATTGAGGCTAAAGCGTTTGCCCCAGTACAAGCTCACCATTGCTAAACATGCCGCACCACAATCTGATGAACTTTGTTGTTGGATAAAAGGTATTCGTCGCCATAACGAAGCTTTTGACCAACGCTTTTGACTAAGTTGGAGAAACTCAACGTCCGCATACTCGCTGGCTGGCGGTAAGGCGTTTTCGTTGATTGCCGGCGATTCTGGAAGTTCTGAGGGTGGTTGGCGGGGTGGTAGTTTAATCAAGCTGAGAGTTTTTCTTTGTGTTTGCTGCTTGTGAACAGAAACAGTCTCTTTGTCCCTCGCTTGTTGAGATTTGTTGGGAATTTCCTTGGCGATCGCTGTTGCTGATTCCCAGTATTCTCTAGGTAGGCAGTACACTAAGATATCAGTTTGAGTGGACCAAGCAGGTAGTGTGAGTTCCGGGTAGCCCCAGCTTTCTCCGACAAGTGGCGACGGAGTTTCTGCTGATTCGCTTTGGATATTTCCACTCGCCAACCAATAGCGTCCTTCACTAGGAGGCGTGGTTTCCATCAGAGATAAGCCTGCACTGATCTTATTTTGTCCCAAATAAGGTAACATTTGTTTGAGACTGTGGCTTTGAAGCGAACGTAACTCAGTGAGCGTCTTGAAGAAGATGAGTGTTTGGCGATCGCCAGCCATTTTCTGTAAATAATCTGACATGTGGCGAATTTGTTGCAACCACGGTATCAGATGAGAAATGGGAACTTGTGCAACCAAACCAGCACTAGCGGCGATCGCCCGGTAAGGTAAAGCCTGATGGCAAAATAAATCATCAGCCCCAAAGGTTTGCTGTGCCACAAGCAGCTGAGTGGAGACTTCTCTGCCGATGACGTTAAACCCCAGCACTCGCACTCGACCTGAACAAATTAAGTAAAGAACTTTGCTGTTATCTTCAGTTTGCTTATCCAGACTATAGCTTGTCAATTCGTCACCCAGTTGGAACTCGCGCATAACCCAAATTTGGCTGAAGTCTGATACTAGACTTGTATCACCTGCAACTATCTTCAAAAGGTTGAGGACAGAAGCATGTACCGTGGGAGATGGCTGGCTGCTTGTCTGAATCCGCTCTCCCTGAAGTCTTAACAACGAGGAGGAGTTCATTGTTTAATCTCTAATGGCTTGTGTTTTGAGAGGTATAGCAGTGCAAAAAGCCTGATATTAACAATTTCAAAGATCACCTTTTGAGGAAACCCCAAAATTTTGCGGTGTTTCTCCCAAAAGTTTTCCAAAAGTTTGTTAATTTTGAACATATTTGTGTTATTTTTTTTAGTTGTGGCTTTAGCTAGAACAGGCGTTGTATTTTTTGAAAAAGGAAAATTCTAGCCCCGAGTTGTGAATACTTGGGACCATTGGGTTCGTTGCATAAAGCTACGAATTTTATTTACTAGTGAGTAGCTTTAGATAAAGCGGATCTTTTGCAGCATTATCAATTAATTTCCCTTTACCATCTGGAAGTGTCAGTTCCGGATTAATACCATTAAGTCCATTAAAATAGACTCAAATCCCTATCTGCTAGGGGGATGTAACCCCTCGTGGGTGACAACACAGGTACAAAATTAGCGTAAAACCAGACAGGAAAACTCGTTCAAAGTCGCTTGTAGTAAGCTTCCGTCACCGGGAAGAAATTTTTTATTTTCGACAATTTCTTTTTTGTGAAGATAGCAAAAACAGAGGCTTGGACGGGTTGAATTCCCAGAACTCGTGAGTAGATGCTCACGTCTTCTAAAACCTGCCCCAATACGTTTCGTCGGATAAGCAGTTCTTGAGCAGGGGGAGCAGAGGAGGAAAAAAACCAATTGTCTATCAACTCTTTCCCCCCCTGCCTCTCTACTTCCCCTGCCCCCCCTGCCTCTTTATGCCCAAGTCAGTTTTAAGTTAATCATCCCAATGCTAGATGTGAGGGGTGAACAGTTATGCCAACACTTAAAACTGTATAAGGGTGACAAAGGATTGCTAAGACCTTACATTAAACTTGTTTTTGAGAAACACCTTACGTGAGATTTCCCCATGAATGCTACGGAACTTTGGCAGAGATACCAGAAATGGTTATATTTCCAAGAAGGATTGGGATTTTACTTGGATGTGAGCCGGATGCGGTTTGATGATGCCTTCGTCAAGAAAATGCAGCCGAAGTTCGATAAAGCTTTTGCGGATATGGCAGAACTTGAGAAGGGGGCAATTGCCAATCCGGACGAAGATCGCATGGTTGGACACTACTGGCTGCGAAATCCAAAATTAGCACCGAAGCCAGAGATCGAAGAAGATATAATCAAGACCATCGAGCAAATTGAAGTTTTTGCCGAGAAAATCCATACGGGTGCAATACATCCTCCCAAAGCCCCTCGTTTCACCGATGTTGTCTCGATTGGCATTGGTGGTTCCGCCCTAGGGCCGGAATTCGTGGCTGAAGCTTTAGCCCCTGATTTTCCCAACTTGGCAATACACTTTATCGACAACAGCGATCCTGCGGGCATTGATCGCATTTTGACTCAATTACGCAACCGCCTAGCCAGCACTTTGGTGATTATTATCTCTAAGTCTGGAGGAACGCCAGAACCTCGCATCGGCATGATTGAAGTTAAAAAAGTTTATGCCGGACAAAATTTGGACTTTGCCAATTATGCGATCGCGATTACCATGCCAGGTAGTCAACTCGACGAACTGGCAAAATCTGAAAGCTGGTTAGCACGGTTTCCCATGTACGATTGGGTAGGAGGACGTACATCAGAAATGTCTGCTGTAGGGCTAGTTCCTGCCGCATTACAAGGCATTGACATCCGCGCCATGCTAGAAGGTGCAAAAGAGATGGATGAAGCCACCCGCGTTGCTGATGTGAAAAAGAACCCAGCAGCACTACTCGCTTTATCTTGGTATTTTGCAGGTAATGGCAAGGGCGAAAAAGACATGGTCGTCCTACCCTACAAGGACAGTTTACTTTTATTCAGTCGCTATTTGCAACAGCTAGTGATGGAATCCTTGGGTAAGGAGAAAGACTTAGATGGAAATGTCGTCCATCAAGGTATCGCTGTCTACGGAAATAAAGGTTCGACAGACCAACATGCTTACGTCCAGCAGTTGCGTGATGGTGTGGCAAATTTCTTTCTCACATTTATCGAAGTTTTAGAAGACCGAAAAACTTCATCACCGGAAATAGAACCCGGAATCACATCAGGCGATTATCTGTCAGGTTTTCTCCAAGGCACTCGACAAGCGCTTTATGAAAACCACCGTGATTCTGTCACAGTCACCATTCCTCAAGTCAATCCGCGAACAGTAGGGGCGTTAATTGCTTTGTATGATCGCACTGTCGGTTTTTACGGCAATTTGGTGAATATCAATGCTTACCATCAACCAGGTGTAGAAGCAGGCAAAAAAGCCGCAGCTGTGATTATTGACTTGCAAAAACGAGTGATAGAAGTTTTGCAAACCGAAAAAATTGCTCTCTCTCTAGAAGAGATTGCCCGAAAAGCAGGTGCATCAGACCAAATTGAAGCTATCTACAAGATTGTGCGGCACCTGCACACCAATCAGCGGGGTATCGTGGTGCAAGGCAATCTTGGGGAACCGAGTAGTCTGACGATTTCTGCCAGCTAAGCGCGAGGCTTTTGGCTGAACGCTTAATTCCTAAAAATTTGTATCCCTCATATACCACAATGTGGTGATTTTTGTTGCACAAGCAACAATTTTTTATTTCTGAGCATCTAAGATTAAAGGTCAAGCCTTAATTTTACGATGCTCTTTTAGGTTCTTGTTATGAGTAAAGTCAGGGGAATCCAAATTCGTCACTTGGAATCTAGCAAGGGAGGGATGGTTGAGTTCTTCACTGCCCAAGCCAGTACTGAAACAATACTGGTACAGGTACCTCCAAATACAGTAGATGATTTATTCGTTCACAAAACACATACGGATCAATTACTAGTCGTTAAAGGGCGACTTGTCATCGTCACTTTAGTCAATAAGCAATATCAGTATATTGCTTTAAGTGAAGACCATCCTATCGTGGCAATAATTCCACCAGGAGTCTTACACGGAGCAATTAATCTGAGTTCAAAACCATGTGTTTTGGTAAATGCTGCGTTGCGTCATAAACCACCCCAAGAACGTGATTATATAACCCGTGAACGACCTTTTCCTTATGATTTGGAAGCAGCAAAATTGGCATTGAAGCAACTGGAAACAACAAACCAGATGGAGGACTTTGAGGCGATGCCAACATATGTTATTTAGTTCGTAAGGTGAAGAGTGTTGTCCCTGCTATTTCTAAATAATTTGAAACTTTACTTCATTTAAGAATGCGATCGCGATTCTATAATATCTAACAGACCCAGTTTCTTAAAGATACGGCTCCTTCCGAGTCTGCCTAGCCCTTCGGGTTCGTAGTCGCGACAACGGAGGGAACCTCAACGCGCTACTCACCGGAAGGGTATCCGTTGCCATGTCTATGTTTGGAAATGTGAGTAAAGTAGTTTATCTAGGTTTACCCAGATTTGCCCAAATTTAAATTAACGGTTCATGAGACAATCTTGCTCAAACCACAGCTTAATGTCGTCAGGAACTTTACCAGGGTAAAACCAACGCAGTTCGTAAGTTGTCAGCATACGTGGGACAATAGACATGTGAAATTAGGCTTGTCTTAAATATTGCTTTGGGCCCAAAGGAAAGTTGAGAAATGTGGAAACGAATTGGATTAATTTTGCTGTTGGTTTTGAGCTTTTGTCTAAGTCATTCTGATGTTGCGGTTGCTGATGGACTCAGAAGCTATGTCAACACCACTGATGGCTATCAGTTCCTATATCCTAATGGCTGGGTACAAATTAAAGTTGCCAACGGACCTAATGTTGTGTTCCACGATTTGATTGAGATGAGTGAAAATGTTTCTGTGATCATTAGTCCAGTTCCAGATGCTAAAACTTTAGCACAATTGGGGACACCAGGAGAAGTAGGATATCGACTAGGAAAAAACGCCCTTGCACCAGTTGGTTCTAATCGCCAAGCTGAATTAGTGAATGCCCAAGAGCGGGAATCCAAAGGGAAGATATACTATCTTTTAGAGTATGTCATCAAACTCCCTAACAAGCAACAACGCCACAACCTCGCCAACGTTGCTGTCAGCCGTGGTAAACTTTTTACATTTAATGCTTCAGTGTCCGAAAAGCGTTGGCCAAGAGTTAAACAGTCAATTGAAGAATCTGTAAGTTCTTTTTCAGTTTATTAGCTAGGAGGGGCGGGTTTAATCGAAACAACATTGAAGAAAACACAACATTTGACAAAACCCGCCCCTACTTGTGTTGTTCTTCCTCTATTCTGTGCGTGTTATTCATCATCAAGTTTTATGCAAATTCCCCAATTTGTACTTGCCTCTGCTTCACCAGCAAGACTCCGCTTACTACAAACGGTTGGCATTGAACCCATCGCTTGCCCCAGTAACTTTGATGAGTCACAAGTTCAATTATCCGATCCCGCACAACTCGTGCAAACTCTGGCACAGAAGAAGGCAGAAACTGTTGCTCCTAAATTTGAATCGGCTTTAATCATGGGTTGTGATTCGGTTTTAGCTATTAAAGGCGAGATTTATGGTAAACCAGCTAACTCCGAACAAGCCTGCCTACGCTGGCAAACAATGCAAGGAAACTTTGGAGATCTTTACACAGGTCATGCCTTAATCGATCTTTCTCAAAATCTTACTTTGGTAAAGTGTCAGGTGACAAGAGTATACTTTGCCCAAATGAGCGATCGCGCTATCAATGCTTATGTTGCCACGGGTGAACCCCTCAAGTGTGCTGGTTGTTTCGCCCTTGAAGGGCGTGGCAGTCTGTTTGTGGAAAAAATAGAAGGTTGTCACAGTAACGTGATTGGACTTAGCTTACCTCTACTGCGACAAATGCTAGCGGAGCAGGGGTATGAAGTTACGGACTTCTGGTAACACTGCAATTATTTCATTTTTTGCTATAGAAAAAGGCAATTTCTTTGTCTTTTAAAGGGGCGAAATCTGCTTCCTTTAACAATTGATCGAGTTCAGGTTGGGGAATATGTTTTGCCCCAATCCGCACGATGCGCGATCGCATTGTATTCGATACACCACTGCGCTGTCTGTTTGCCTCTAGTGCCATGACTTTATGATAAAGTTCCAGCTTGGTTGGCGGAATCGGAGAACCGTCAAAATCAATTCCCCGCGCGATCGCTTCATCAATAGCATCAGCACCTGTGGTCGTTTGATTCTCTTGGTTAGTTTCAGCAGTCATGGCAATGTACCGTTGTGACTAATTAAGTTGCTAGTTATATAGGTTATGGGTAACACCACACATGTCTAACTAGAAACCTGTGGCTCATCATAAATTTTACCAGCAATAGTGACACAAAACTTTTTCCCACTCTTGTACGGGCGTACTTAGATGTGATGTAGCTTAAATAGCTAGCTACTTCCTACCTTGTCGCGTCACCGTTCCCCCAACAAATGCCCCTAAAACAGTCCCTGTCCACATTCCTGTTGTGCTACCCTGCCATATTGCCCTGGGAGTCTCCCAAGCATTACACATCTGTTGAAAACCCCAAGATTGATTTTGACATTTCTGGCTGTGAAGAATTATGGCAATTTGCCCACCGACATAACTACTAAAAAAGCCTGCAAGTAGTGCTAAAAGGGTGCAAGTTAGAACTCGATTCATTTGTTTGTTGACAGTTGGTAGTTG
>CAZZVG010000151.1:0-9045 GCA_964657295.1 Iningainema sp.
CTCCAACTGAGGGCGAAAACCATGGTGAAAAGATTGCGATCTTGTTAGGTTGGAGTAAAACTCAACCCAATACTGTGTTGTTTCGGACTGGCGAAATAGGCAGTGAAGAAAAATGGTCGTTAATGGCAGTTACTGATGATGGCACGACTGTGGCAGCAAACGCTGTTGATCAACCAATTACCTTTGGTGACAAAGCTAAAGAAGTTTGGGAGAATCCACCCGTCGCCTATCGGTAGGTCGTTAACTAGCAGTTAGCACACAAAATCTTCAAACCCCCGACTTCTTAAAGAAGTCGGGGGTTTTGCTTCCAGTGTTAGCAAATTGGGTGCAAATTGGGCAAACTAAACTAGAACACAAGTACGGGATGGATAAAACACTATAGTTACTTCCCCGTTCCTTATTCCCCATTGCCCTCCTTGTATGTCAGACCCCAATATTGGTCGCTCACTCGTCAAACGTTACCAGCTTCAGGAGTTAATCGGTACTGGAGCAATGGGTCGAGTTTATCGTGCTAATGACACTTTGTTGGGAGGCGTACCTGTTGCTATTAAGTTTCTCTCTCTTTCACTTCAAAATCAAAAGATGGGAGTACTGCAACGCTTTGAGCGGGAAGCAAAAACCTGTGCTTTACTCAGCCAAAGAAGTATCCACATTGTTCGAGTCATGGACTATGGCACAGACGAGAATGACATCCCGTTCTATGTCATGGAATACCTCCAAGGAACAAGCTTGAGTCACATCATTCGCACACAACAATTGTCTGTTGCTAGATTCCTGAGTATGGCTCGTCAAATCAGTCTAGGGTTACAATGTGCTCATAATGGCATCCTAGTTGATGGCAAAATTTACTCAATCATCCATCGTGATATTAAGCCCAGCAATATGATAGCAATTGTTGACCCCAGTTTTGGTGAGTTAGTCAAAATTCTAGATTTTGGCATCGCTAAATTGCTGGAGTTAGAAGACAACAATACTAACTATTATTTAGGTACTTTGGCTTATTCTTCTCCTGAACAGATGGAAGGCAAAGAACTAGACAACCGCTCCGATATTTATAGTTTAGGCGTATTGATGTTTGAGATGCTTACGGGGAAAATGCCTCTAGTCGTCACCACACACTCTTATGGAGCGTGGTATAAAGTACATCACTATCAAGAACCGCGTTCGTTTGCTGAGGTTGAGCCGGCACTCAAAACTCCTAAGGAAGTCGAAAATTTGGTGATGAGTTGTCTGGCAAAGTCCCCAAGCGATCGACCTCAAAGTGTTGGTGAAATTCTCAAGATTTTAACATCTTTAGAGCAGCGTTACATGACACAAAACACTCAGGTCCCTGAAGCTGAGTTGGGGCAGAAGACAAAAGTCAATTTACTTGCACCTGTGTCCAACGATGAAATTGCACGAGCTTTTTCCTGGCCCCAAAATAAACCCATTGCCAATATTGTTTTTCCCCAACCTATCCGTACTCATGGAGAACTCTCTGCCGCCTTGTGGGTGATGCTACCGCAAGAGGAAATTGAAAAGCGCTTAATTTGCACTCGCTACAATCAATTTCTTTTTATTACGGCACCCCATCCTATGTTATTATGGATAACTTTAATTTATAATCGTCAATATGGTGCTAAATGGTTGCCTTACTACCTTGATCTCAAAACAAGTCTCGGTCAAGAAATCGTCCATTTGTTAGGAAAAACGGGCTATTACCGTATGCTGTTCTTTGCACGAGAAGAACCAAGTCGCTGTGCTCACATCCAACTTTCAAGTGTTGCTTTTGCCCAACGCCAACGACTACAACAGTGGGTGATTATGAGTCATACAGCGGTGTCCACTGCCGATCCTCAAGTCAGTAAAAATTCACTTAAAGTTGAATACGAAAAGATCAAGCTCCAAATTCTGGCGAAGCTACAAGCCATTAACACGGATTCCCCTTTCGATCTTTCCCTTTGACCGGAAATCAAGCAAAGTAGTAGAGCGAACTTTATATTAAATATTGTAAAGATCGTGTTCTAGAAGCCAAAAATCCAGGTATAAGAAATATAAATGGGTAAAGTGAAGTAGCAAGACTTGTGTTGAGTGAAAGCTAAACCAGTATTTTTTAAGAGAAATTTCGGTTCTGTCAACAAATAAGTAGAATCGTACTTTGTCTGCTAAAATGCGATCGCAAAAGTCAAATTTGGGAAAATTAGCATCGAATTATGGTTTTGACTTAAAAAACAACATAAGTTAAAAATATACTAGGGTATGCACCCAAATGATTTGACAACATAAGAGTTCATTTTGAAATGTTTTGTTTTCGTCTTCAAAGTTGACGCCCCGACATCCCCGGCTTTTTTCCTCCTTGGAACCGAGCGAGAGAAGGAGGTCGCCCCCAGCGACACTTAAACTCTATGCCCACATTGAACCTGAATCTAAGCCCCACTGATGCTTGAGAAGCTCTTTGTAAGTGGCTTCACGCACAACCATTTGCTCATAAAGCTTGACTAAAAAGTCTTTAGCTTGTTCAGGACTCATACTCTGGACTTGAGTGGAAAATGAACGGATGCTGAATTGTTGCTCTAAGGTCAGTTCAATTGGTTGATCCATAGTTAACTCCGGAAAATAAGGATTGAATACGATTTAGCTTACAGACGTCCTAAAAGGGTAGTGACTTGTCCTACATTAGTACCTCTGTATTACGAAAGATAGCAATTGTTTGACAAGTTGCCCATATCCTTATAGGTATTTTTTTAGAAAGCAGATAGCTTAATTGTCAGCCATCTGATATATACCCCGCATCCGCCGAGATGAATTTCGGAAAAAATGGGGATGAAAGTAGGCGAAGAGGAAAAGAAAATCTCTTCCTGTCCCCCCTGTTTCTTTTTACTTTCCCACAAAGTTGTGGGAATATCAGGGAGTATTCATAAATTATATTCTCCCTACATGATTATATGCAAGATGTCAAGCAGATGATCATGAAATTTAGCTTCCCTGTAGTTATAACTTTGGAAGCTAAGAGTATTTGTATCAAGTTGTGATCAATAAAAAAGCTCAGATTGAACAAATTGCTGAGTAGATCTACTTGAGTTTGGGAGTAGGGAAGGAGTCATAAAAATTTTGATTCCCCGCTCAAAAAAGTTCCCGTTACATTGCCCCACTCCCGGCTCCCCATTTATTCAAGTGCAATAATAACGACAGTAATGTTGTCGTGACCACCTTCATCTTTCGCCGCCTCAATCAGCGAAATAGCTGCTTTATCGACTAGAGAACATTCTTGGAGGTAGGAAGCAATCTTTTGATCGGCAAGTTCTTCTGTCAAACCGTCACTACATAGCAGCAAGCGATCGCCTGCTTTGATGTCAAATGGTTTTACATCTATCTGATGTAAGTCTTCACGTCCCAAACAGCGTGATAACACATGGCGAAAGGGATGCGTTCTTGCTTCATCCGGTGTAATGTCACCCATTTTAATCGCCCGTGCTACCCAGGTATGGTCTTCTGTTAGCTGCTCTAAATGCGACTCTCGCAGACGGTACAAGCGAGAATCCCCAACATGAGCGCACCAAGACGGTTCTCCAGAGCCAAAAATCACCACAACTACTGTTGTTCCCATATCAGAACGTTCAGGGTGATTTTCCTGATCTAGCAAAATGGCTTTATTTGCCTCCCATAAAGACTCTTGTAATAAAATTTCCGGAGACTTAGAGCAATTCCAATTTGTACTCAAGTACTCCTGAATTTTCTGAGTCGCGATTTGACTTGCTTGCTCGCCACCTGCATGACCACCCATACCATCAGCAACTATGAAAAATCGCCCATTTAAGTCGATATAGAAATTATCCTGGTTATTAGAACGAATAAGTCCCGGATCGCTTTTGCCAATAAAGTTAAGTTTCATATAGTTTCTACAACAATTTAAGACATCCGGTCATAGCGGTCGAGGCGCAGAAGCAGTCGCAACAGCAGCCATGATAGAGCTACCGCGATTAAACCAGCCGATATAGCCAACCACACATAATGATTCACTAGTAAAATCGTAGCTGAAAGCGTAAAACCACTTATTATAACCGCGTAAGTCATTCCTATCTGAATATTACTCTGCCGCCGTAGCAGGCGCTCTGTTTCTATCGACCGAACCCGCATGCGCAGATCTCCCCGCTCTAGTTTGTCTAGTGTATCTTCTACCCTACGTGGTAGTCCAAATGCGGTGCTACTTACCTGAACTGCTTGACGACTCAATTCATTCAGAAAGGTATTGCCATCATTACTATTCATAGTAGTCATTAGCTGCATTGCATACGGTTGAGCGACTTCCATAAAGTTAAATTCTGGATCTAATCCCTTGCCGACTCCCTCCAACGTTGAAAAAGCTCGCATGACGAAAGTGAAAGTAGCGGGAAATCTAAACGGTTGATTATAAGCTATTTCGTAAAGATCGTCACTAATGGCGGCAATGGACTGGTTCTCAAAAGACTTATCCATAAAATTATCCAGCATATACTGGACAGAACGCCGCACTGGACCCATATCCTCTGCAGGTGCGATCGCGCCTAAATCGATCAGAGACTGAACAACGCGATCGCCATCTTTAGAAGCAATGCCAAACATCGTTTCCATCAGTCTTTCACGAACATTAGAATTAATCCGCCCCATCATGCCAAAATCGTAGAATATCAAAGCACCTTCCGGGCTAACAGCAAGATTACCAGGGTGGGGGTCGGCGTGGAAAAAGCCATTATTAAGTAGTTGATGCAGGTAGGCTTGTGCGCCTTGACGGGCAAGGACTTTCCGATCTAAACCTGCTGCTTCTATAGCTTCGTATTGACTAATTTTAATTCCGGGTAAATATTCCAGTGTTACAACTCGTGACGAAGTGTAACGCCAGTACACACGCGGTACTTTTACCCAATCATAACCGCGAAAGTTACGGCGGAAAGTATCAGCATTGCGACCTTCGCTGAGATAGTCAATTTCTTCCCAAAGAATGCGACAGCACTCTTCATAGACTCCGATCCAATCTCGCCCGCGTCCCCATTTCGGATGGTTTTGAAAGTAGCGAGTAATACCCTTAAGAATTTGAAGATCGATTTCAAAAAGCTTCTTTAGTCCGGGGCGTTGCACCTTGACAACAACGGCTTCTTGTGAATGCAACACAGCTTTGTGGACTTGCCCCAAACTGGCAGCAGCGAGGGGAATTGGTTCAAAACTCTCAAAGAGTTCGGGGATTTTCTTGCCTAGTTCTTGCTCAATAATTGCTTCTACTTGTTCGTAGCTAAATGCGGGTACTTTGTCTTGGAGTTTTGCCAGTTCTTCCACATATTCGCTCGGGAATAAATCAGCACGGGTAGAGAACAATTGCCCAACTTTAATAAAAGTTGGACCCAATTCCAAGAGGGTATTGCGAATCCAAACCGCAGTTGCTTTACGTCTTGCAGCCTTTTTAGCTTCGGTTGCTCCACTTGGGTAACTCCAAGATTTGTTGTAAAGCCAAAGCTGGAACAACAAAGCCCAGACAAAAAACCAAATGTCTAGAAACCGCCGTCTGCGAGAGTATTTTTCGCGGTTCCAACGGTATGCCTTATCTGTATAACTCTTTTCCATATGCCTTGAGTACCGCTGGTTGTCACCGAGTCAGCAGAATGTAAACACACTCTTGATTCCTAAAGTGTGTGGATTGCTAATTGCTGGCTGATGCAATTAGCTAGCAGAATTACTGCGATAACGCTGCAATTCTGTACGCAATAGGGCAATTTCTGCTCGCAGTTCATCAATGGTTGCTTGGGTATCGCCTGAACCTGCTTGCCCGTATCCTGTCGTGCTAGCTGTAGCGCCCGCAGCTTCGGCTGCTTGATTTGCTCGGGAAGTCACTTCATCTGTAAAGGAGCGCATCTGCTCTCTAGCTTCAGCATCCCATTTACCAAGTTCACTGAGAGCATCCGTCAAAGCGAACTCCAACTTCTCAGTGACAACTTCACCTAGCGCCCTGCCCACGAAAAATGCTTGCAAAAGAGGGTTACTCATAAATTTTTGTTACGTTTATCCGCAAAAAGATTATAACTTGCCTGTATGCTTTACGGCTTCTGCTTCAATAGGTGATTACTAAGTTAAAGCCAAGATCCGTCAGCTAAGTCATCAGATCAAGCAAATCAACAGCGAGTTCAATAAAGTTAGGCAATATAAAACAAAATACTACTTGCACTGAGCAGGGTTGTAAGTGTGACACCAAGTTTAGCTGTTGCCACTCTTGCTGCGACATAATTTGCCATGCATCAAACATTACTTGTCTTTACACTATCATACTCTTGGACAATGTTAAGTTATGTCAAGCAATGTTCAAGGAATTATGTATTAGGACTCTACTCTTCAGGCAAGTTAGGTGAACAGCCGTTCGACATCATTTTATTTATACTTAAAATACTCATCTTGACTGGTAGAAAGTCAAACATAGAGATTGTGCATCGGTCAATCAGCAAATATCAATCAGTGGTTCGATTATGGTCAATCAGAGAGCGAATGCTAAGCAATAGGCGAAAAATTGCGGTTAACTCCGTTTTACTACGCTTTTTGTGTATCCTTTTTTTCGATCCGAATTTATGAAATGCAGTACTAAGTAACGTCTCTGTGCCAAGCATGTCCTACTTTTATCCAGAGAATACATCTGTTGTCAATAATTGTACGGAGGAAGCTGTAGTCACGAATCATTTAGGATTGCCATAAATTGCCAAAGGATAACAATGTTTACCAGAATTGATGAGATACTTCCCAAAGTCTTTAAGATCTCCGTTTCTACTAATAAGCAGTTTGTCTTCAGTCAGTTTCTCATCTTAGATGAGTGTCCTATGCTCATTCACACCGGACACTCGAAATGGTTCAATGCTATTTATGAGCTAGTATCGTCAGTATGCAATCCGGCTGAAATCCGTTACATTGCCTTTTGTCACCTTGAAGCTGATGAGTGTGGAGCTTTGAATGAATGGCTGAAAGTGGCTCCAGAAGCTGTGCCTCTTGTGAGTCCGCTAAATCGAGCTAATATTGACGATATTGCGATCCGAAAAGTCCATGTTCTGAGGAATAACGAAAGCATTTCCTTAGGAGCGAAAAACATTACCCTAATCGAGACGCCTCACTTTCCACATGGTTGGGAGGGATGTCTGTTCTACGAGGCTCAAGATTGTGTGCTATTCTGCTCTGATTTGGCGTCTCACAAAGGTCATTTTGACACACCACTCACCAATGAGGATTTAACAGAGTCAGTGATCAAGTTTCAGCGTCAGCTAGGATTTATGGTAGAAGGAAAGACATTCACTCGCGGAATCGAAGCTATCAAGAAGTTTCCCATTAAGTACCTGGCGACAATGCACGGCTCAGTTATCTACGGAGACAGCATCTTGAAAATGCTCCACGAACTCCAAGTAAATTTTGGAGTTCCACAAACTTCTTGAAATCATCGCATTTTATGCACTGTTGTCTCAAAAACTTATCGTCGCCACATTGTCACAGATCGTCCCATTTTTATAGGGAGTTTTAATTAGGTGTAAAATGGAGTTAATCGTATTATTTAACTCCATTTTATGCAGTATCTATCACCGCAACAAGTTTACAAACGATATGGCTTTCACCCTAAAACCCTAAGCGAATGGGTAGATGCTGAAAAAATAGGCGCTTATCCGCATTTGGCAAGCTGAGGTAGAGGGGATGCCAAGTGAAACAGCCCAAAGTAAAATAATCGTAGGTATTGTCGTAGGTGTTGCTGTAGCACTCATTACTGGAGGAACCGCTCCTTGGTGGTGGAACCGAGTTTTCTCTCCTAACCCAGTATCTCCATCACCAAGTCCGTTTATTTCCTCTCCAGCCTCAACATAGATGAATAAGTTTTTTACAGAGGTATAAATATGGAAACTACAACCAAAAGACAAGCCTTATTAAAAGCTATCTACGAAAAATTAGAACAAGCTTATGAAGACACTCTAGAAGATGTCATAGAACTGTTAGATATTCGCAAAGCTGAAGATGAAGAAGATATTAAAGCTTTTGAAGATGCTAAAAACGAACCTAGAATACCTTGGGAACATGTTCAAAAGGAATTAGGATTGTGACTTATCAAGTTGAATTTACCAGTAGGGCATTTAAACAATTAGAAAAATTATCAAAAGATTTACAACAACGAATAAAAAATAAAATCTATGAACTAGCAGAAAACCCACGCTCTACTGGGGTTGTTAAGCTGGAGAATAGCGATAGATACCGTATTCGCGTTGGTAGTTATCGAGTTTTGTATGAAATTGAAGATAATTTATTAATAGTTACCGTTTTTAGAGTAGGGCATCGTAAGGAAGTTTATACAGATGATAGTTGAGAAACAAGAAAAACTAAGAGTAATCGCCTACTCTATGTTCCAATGTTCCAACTGTTTCAATAGAATTAACTTGATCAAGCTTTAGAGTCCAAAGGAATAAAGTGAAATTGACTTATGAGTAACTTGGTTTTCCTGTGTGCCCATCAACTTGCTCAGATGATTCGCGATTGCGAAGTGTCTGCGGTTGAAGTTACCGAGGCTTATCTTGCTCAAATTGCTAAACACAACACGAAGCTAAATGCAATTTGCACGTTGAATGAAGACAATGCCCTGAAGAGAGCTTTTCAAGCAGATGAAGCTTTAGCCAGAGGAGAAAATTGGGGTATTTTGCACGGTGTCCCTATCACGATTAAAGATATTTTTGAAACTGCTAGACTCCGCACCACAGCCGGTTACATTCCTCTTAAATATTACGTTCCGCAACAGGATGCGACTGTTGTGCAAAGGATTATCAGAGAAATGGGTTTAAAACCTCGTCCTTGTAGGACGGCTTCCACCCCAAGCTGTGATTTTGCTCTCCTCCCTGCCAGCGGGGCTACGGTGTAAACACAAGTCTTGAAATCCCACCTAAAACTTGGTTTCGTTGCCCTAGCCCTAAAAATTAGCGGGATAAATGGAGTTTCCAGTTGCCCAATATTTGGGTATTTATGGGGCTGGAAGGGTTGGAACCCTTGCGGACTATAATTGTGTGTACACCGTAGCCTTGTTAAGGGGAG
>CAZZVG010000152.1:0-9037 GCA_964657295.1 Iningainema sp.
TGGGAGGAGCGAAGATGTTTTGTGGATTAAACCCGCTCCTACTTAGTTTTGGCTAATGCTTGCTCTAAGTCTTTTAGTTGCTTCACCTGCCAGTCTTGGAAGCTTGCCGTCGCTGGAGTAAGTGTCTCAGTCATAGACACGATAGGGATACTTGCGGTTTGTGCCTTTTGCTTGAGTGCGTTTGTATCTGGTGTTGAGTTCTGCGAGTTAAAGACAAGGACTTTTATCTGCTTTTGTGTAATCTGTTTGTCGAAAGTGGCTTTGTCACCTGCTGTTGGTGCTTGTCCTTCAGAGATCGCCGTCATAAATTTTGGTGATGTGATTAAGTTCAACCCTAAAGGTTGTGCCATATATGCAAAAATGCTTTCACTCGCTCCCACTGGGACGCTTTTGTACTTCTGTTTGATAGTATTAATTGTATCGTTGTAGTCTTTGAGAGAGACGGTGACAAACTTCTGGTGCTGCTGGTCGAAGTAGGCTGCGTCTGCCGGATCGACATTCTTAAGATCGGCTGTCACTTGATCGACGACACGCATTACGTATTCAGGACTGTACCAGAGGTGTGGGTTGTCCCCTTCTTTCTTACCCACCAACTCACCCACATTAAGCACTTTACGCCCATTCACTGGGTTGGCATCAAGAAGCTTTTTTCCCCAAGCATCGTACCCCGCACCATTGAGGATCACGTAGCGGGCATCGGCGACTGTACGGGCATCAGTTGGCTTGGGTTCGTAGTCATGAGGATCGGTATCGGGATTCGTGATAATGCTCGTCACCTTAACGCGATCGCCCCCGACTTGAGACGCGATACTGCCCCAAAAATTCTCAGCAGCAACAACCTGCACGGGTGCTGCACTGGTGTTGCTAGAACTGGCGTTGGTTATCGTCGGACTGGGGTTGGTATCGGGATTGGAACTAGTTGTCGTACCACCACCACAACTTGTCAGCAGTGGCAGGACAGCGGAAAACACCATCACGTTAGCAGCAGTCACCTTCCGCCACCAATGTCTGCCATTGAGTCTGTAAATCCGTGTTCGCACTGTCTGTAGCACTTGGAGTTTTCCCACGATACTCTACCTTTTGGTAATGATAACGTCTCTCAAAAAATCTTTGAGCCTAAGTCTACAGGACGTGTACGAAGATTGTCAATGAGATCTATTATCAATTTTCAACAGATCAGATCCCCGACAACTTTTACGAAGTCGGGGATCTTGCTTTTTATTGCCTAAAATTTATTTAGAATCTACTCTCAAAGCATCACTCATGTTAGAGTATAATCCGCTGCATTGTTTGCCATCTTCCGAGGAGCTTCCCGACTCAGACGACACGCCTGTGGATAATGAACTGCAAGACTTGATACCAGGATTACTCAAAGCGATACTGGCGTTACTGTGGTCAGAGCGTTGGGATTGGTTTTTTGGCGTGGATATGGGAATATACTACGACCCCGAGCAACCAGCAATTATCCCTGATGGGTTTGTGAGTGTAGGAGTGCCGCGTTTGATCGATGAAGAATTGCGGCTTTCCTACGTGCTGTGGGAAGAAAATGTCCTACCGATTTTCGTCCTTGAAGTCGTGTCGAAAAAGTATCGGGGAGAATACAGCACGAAAAAACAAAAGTATGCTGAACTGGGTGTGTTGTTCTACACGGTATATTCTTCGCGACGGCGCAGAAAACCACGGCTAGAAGTGTATCGCTTGGTGAATGGCAGTTATGAGTTATTGCAGGGAAACCCAGTTTGGCTACCAGAGATTGGTTTGGGAATTGGTAGTTCAAGGGGAGCTTATCAGGGTATAACGCGAGAGTGGTTGTACTGGTATGACGAGCTTGGGCAACGGTTGCTCACACCAGAAGAACGGATCACTGAAGCTGAAGGACGTGTAAATATTGAACAACTTGCTCGGATTCAAGAACAACAGCGTCGCATTGAAGCAGAAAGGCGATCGCAACTGTTAGCTCAAAGGTTAAAGGCACTTGGTGTAGATCCAGAAACTCTTACTTAGTACTGCATTTCATAAATTCGTCTCATAAAAAAGGCTTGTAGTTGCGCTTCAGCGCTCGATCGCAACTACGAACATAGGGGAACGCCTGTACCATTGTGATCGCATGTGCTTAAAGATGTCCGCATTCTGCCTTACTCAATATAAACGACTCAACCCAGGAGTTTGCCTCTTGGGTTGGAAGCCTTTAGAGGGAAGAGTCTGCCGATTGTTAGCAATTCCTAAGATATTGAGGGATCTTTTCCGAAGAGCCCGAGATTTGTTGGGATTCGGGGAACTTTTTACCACCCCCACACCCAACATACATTTCTCAAGCCCTGCCTCATAATACAGGCGGGTTTGGTAAAGATATTGTGTTTGCTAAGAAGTTCTCTCGATTCAACCTACTCCTACCTAAGTCTTTCGTGTTAGAATATTGACAAGAATACCCCAAAATATTTTTGGGGAAATTTCCGAAAATAATAACCTAAGAAGGACGGTCTTTGAAAAATTTGGATGTTGAACTGGAACTAGATTTAGAAGGTTAGACTCAATCAATTAAATAGTTTTAACCTTAAAACCCCTGAGTTGATGCGTTGAGGAGTGATTGAAATTATTATGTGTGCCTATTTTATCTCCGATTCAGGTTCCACGGGTACGGAAATGACCATAAGTCAAGAAAAACAAAAGTTGCTGATGCAAGGTGAAATTTTGGTGCAAACGCGATCGCACACGGCGTGGGGTGGTGCTGTAACCGCCTTAATGTATGTGCCGTTAGTACGCTCAAACGTATGGCAGCAACTTACTGACTATCCGCGTTGGGTGCAATATTTCCCTGATGTCACTAAGAGCGAAATCCTACAACGAGGTGATGTCAAGCGTGTATATCAAGCAGCACAAAAAGCCTTTTTGTTTTTCACCGCTCAAGTGGAAATTTACCTGAGTGTTGTGGAAGATTTAGGGCAGCAAATTCAATTTCAGTTGGAGAAAGGGAGTTTCCACGATTTTAAAGCTAATTTAGAGCTAAAAGACTGTGATTCTGGAACTTTATTAACTTATACCGTGCAAGCTACCCCGACTATTCCCATTCCCTCAATTTTTATTCAGCAAGCAATGAATTTTGAATTGCCTACAAACATGCGTAAGATGCGGCAAGTGCTTTGTAAAGGTCAATAAATAAGCATGTCACAGGCGAAAGAAATTTTGGAGTTTTGGTTTGGCGATCGCGAACAACCGGATTACGGCAAACCAAAACGTTTCTGGTTCACCAAAAAATCTGAATTTGATGAAAAATTACGGATTCAGTTTTTACAAGATTACCAAAAAGCGGCAGCAGGATATCTAGACGATTGGATCGAGACACCCGAAACTTGTCTGGCACTGATTCTGCTACTGGATCAATTTCCGCGAAATATGTTTCGTGGTTTTCCCGAAGCCTTTGCGACTGACTGGGAAGCATTATCAGTAGCGCAGCACGCCGTTGCACAAGGTTATGACCAAACATTGCTTCCTGTACAACGTTGGTTTGTTTACTTGCCCTTTGAACATAGTGAAAATTTGGAGCATCAGCAGCAAGCAGTACGATTATTTCAGCAGCTGAGATTTCACCATGATAGTGCCAGTTGTATTGAGTACGCAATCCGTCATAAGTCAGTCATTGAAAGTTTTGGGCGTTTTCCCCATCGCAATGCGATTTTGGGACGAATTTCCACTCCAGAGGAAAAGGAGTTTTTGAAACAGTTCCGCTCATCTTTTTAACTTACAGCAATTTTCAGGTAAATAGACCACAGTCGTAGGGGCGAACGGTGAGACAGCCCTGAAGGAGGGTTTCCCTCCGTAGGGGACTGCGAACCCGAAGGGCTGTTCGCCCTTATCAACAGTGTGGTTCAATTAGGTGAAAACTGCTGTAAATCTCTAAAATCCCCGACTTCTTGGAGAAGTCGGGGATCTTGAACTGCGCGCTACTAATTTGATGAACTACACTGTCGGATTTCATCCCCGAAAACCCAGCCTTGAGTACCATCAGAAAGTCTAACTTGTGCAAAGTCACCCTTAGATTGAATAAATAAGACTTTCTCTCCTAAATTCAGTTGTTTCAATGCACCAACTTCTGTTTGAGGTTCAGGACGTAATTTAGCTAAGTATTTCCCACCTGTAGGAGACACAACACGACACAGCTGCGGTTGTTGTGAGATGAAATTCTGTCGGGAATCGTTTCCCCCTAAATTACCAGTTTTCAAAAAAATTAAACCACCAAGTAGACTGACAAAAGCCGCGACACCCACTCCCATGAATGGCTGAACTTTACTACGTGAGGATGGAGAAGCTCGAAAATATTGCCTCGGTGGAACTGTAGGTGGAATATTCTCAGGCTTGTTTATTCTCGATATCCTTGCAGTTTGAGCTATGGGTTGTTGTTGTTTAATATGAACAAGTGCATACTCCCTTGGAGTGTAACCAGCAGGATATTCCTTGCTTGTAATGCTACTTACCTTAAAATCTTGTAATCCCAAGCGTATATGGCTTCTTGGAGCAAGTGGTATTTCACCAGCTAAAAGCAATTGTCCATCAACAATTGGAGGATTCTTCTGGCGCAGATTTCGTAAATAAAACCTCTGCTTTTCGGAATGAAAAAAGATTTCTATGTGCAGACTGGATATTGTCGGATCTGGGACAACAATATCACACTCTTGGGGATCGCGACCGATGCGGATTTTCCCAGGATTTTTACTTTGTTGCCTCTCCAGGATTTTGCGGGTTTTTAT
Source organism: Iningainema sp. (assembly GCA_964657295.1). Classification (GTDB taxonomy): domain Bacteria; phylum Cyanobacteriota; class Cyanobacteriia; order Cyanobacteriales; family Nostocaceae; genus Rhizonema. The sequence goes on from CAZZVG010000152.1 coordinate 4,746, forward strand.
TTGTCCATCTTCAAGCCATTCTAGAATCAATTCATGGAGAATTGTTTTGTCATTGCTCGGACTTACCAGTTCTTGTAGTACCTCTAAAACCTCAGTTGCCGTTTTGTAGCGATCTTTGAAATGGTAATGTGTCATCTGAGTTAAGACAGTCGCTAATTCCGCACTCACCGATGTCATGTGTTGCCACAATGTCTCCCCTGTTTCTGAGTCATCTTGAAGTTCTTGCGGATGCACTCCTGTCAATGCTTGAATTCCCATCATTCCTAAAGCATAGATATCACTACTGGGGCGTGGGAAACGTCTAGTTTGTTCGGAAGGCATATAACCTCGAGTTCCAATGACTAGAGTAATGTTTTGCCTTGCTACCCCAATCGCTGTTTGGCTTCTTAGTTGCTTGATTGCTCCAAAATCAATCAGAACTAATTTCTGATCTGAGGCACGTCTGATGATATTATCTGGTTTAATGTCCCGATGAATGACACCTTGATTGTGAACGAATTCTAAAATCTCCAAGATCTCAAGAAGCATTTCAACAATCTGATTTTCAGTCCACTTTACCCCTGGTGCTAATTCCCGACTTAGAGGATGCCCATCAATAAAATCTTGCACCAAGTAAAATTCTTGGTTTTCTTCAAAATAAGCCAAGAGCCGGGGGATTTGTTCGTGACTACCCAACTGTTGCAGGGTTTCAGCTTCTTTTTGAAAAAGCTTTCTAGCCGTTTCTAAAATTTCCGGATCGGTACTAGTGGTTTTGAGATGTTTGAGGACACACTTAGGGTTTCCTGGAAGATGAATGTCCTCTACAATATATGTTTGCCCAAAGCCTCCTTCAGCTAAGACTTTAAGGACTTTATAATGTCCTGCTAATAACTGACCAATCATATTCTAATGGTAATTAATAAAAAATATTGTCATGTCTTATCTAACTATCTAATACCCAATTGGCATCGGTAGTCTTGTTGAATTGTTTAAATCTTAGTCTGTCTGGCTTTTCCATCCCAAACCCAAAATTTAAAATTGGTATAACTTTTTTTGTTTGTTAACATTTTATGGAATATCCAAACGCTTTTCCAAGAAATAAGCAGATCAAAGTCTCAACTCACATCATCTTTCTTCAGTAGCCAAGAGTGAAATAATCCTGGTATGTTAATGAATAACAAATCTAATCAAGCAGTGTTGCCAGTTTGGCAGGTATTGCAAATCTTTATAAATTTGCGGAAGAAAGTAAGCGTAATCATTCTGGCTTTAGTAAGTAGCAAACCAGTCACGTCTTTACTCAGTGTGACAGTAGTGACATCGTCATCATCAGGCATGGCAAACCAATTAATCTTTTCCAGTTGTGCATTTGTGAACAATAAGATTCCCGACTTCTTAAAGAAGTCGGGAATCTTATCCTTTGAGGATAAAGCTCATAAAAGTAAATTGCTCTGGTAACATTACCTCTCCTGCAAAGCTGTAATTTTATTCGTAAATACACATTTTGTTACAAAGTTCGTTATGCATAATATCTTGTCTTTAGTTTGTAGATAGAGGGGAGGCTGTTTGATATTTATCTGCATAGGAATATAAAAATGGAAAAAATTTTTGGCCTAATCAGTTTGGAAGAGCAGAGATTGAATATGTATTCGCTTGATAATTTACAAGTCACTGATATTGTGTCCGAACAAGTTTCTACTTTTTTCAATAAGTTGAATAAATTAGACTTGCAGCCAGTAGCTAAAAAACTCATGTCTTTTAATAATGGACATGGGTGGACAACGCAACAAACCGAATTAGCTATCAGTCTTTACAAGATGTTTCTGTGTCTTCACTTCTTGTTTCCCAATATAGAACTAGTTCCAACTCAAGAAATTGACGAAGTATGGCACACACACATTTTGTTAAATACTTATCAATATATTCAAGATTGCCAGAAGTTATTTGGGTATATTTTGCATCATTATTCTCCTGTTGATGAAACTTCGTCGCCATACCAACAAACGGTTAAAGAAGTAACTAAATTACTGTTGGAATTCTTTGGAGTAAGTATTTTGAAAAATAGTCAAGATCAGCTAGCCGCCTACCTGATCTTACCTCTGTATAATCGCTCGTTACGGAGGAGTGCCTGCATGACTATTCCAAAAATTTAAGCTCTGAATGCAATCAGCTTTTATTTAGAGAATAAAGTACGCATTTCTTTCGCTTCTGTTACCATTTTCAGACTTTCAAAACCCTCTGCTGCTTCTTTTGCCCAGCGTTGAGCTTGAGCTAAATTAAGAGATAGTTTTTCGAGCTTGGCAAATGATGCTTTATGGTAAGCAATGGAACGTTTATCTTTATGTCTCTCTGCTATTGGGAAGCTTATTTCTAATAATTGCCGTGCTTCAACTAAATTTCCTAGTTGCAGGGCAATATCTGCTAACCAATTCTGAATCCCGATAGCTGCTCTTTGCCATCCTACTTGTTGAGCAGTCGCTAATGCCTGCTCAAAAAGGTTCTGAGCCTGCTGGTAATCTCCTGCTTTAAAATGTATCTGTCCTTGATAATAGATAATATGAACAAGTTGTTCCTTTTTTTTCAACTCTGGCAAGTCAGCCTGTTCTAAAAGTTTTTGCTCCTCAAGAAGCCACTCCTGAGCTTGCTCGAACTGTTGTTGGTTAATATACAAAATCACCATGTTTGTAGCTAGCTCTAACTGCAAGGTTACGGTTTGGTGGTGGCGTAAATTCCAAGCCTCTTGCAAAAGATCTGAGGCTTCTTTTAGTTGGCTATTTTGCCGCATCCTAATTAACGTAGTGGCGCGATCGCTCATCACCTCGACGGCAAAAACCCAATCACCAGCAAGTTTTGCTGCTTCAATTAACCAAGCTGTCCAATCTAAACGCTCATCCCAATATCCACGCACATGAATGTAGCCTTTAATACGTTGCCAAATTGTCCGTACATCAAAATACCGTGCTTGACTAATACACCATTCTAGTACGGCTCTAAGATTTTCCCATTCGGCATCTAAATAACTATAACTAAGATGCCATTCCTTCCAATTTGTGCCTCCGTAAGCCTCCGAAAACTTTACATACCAATTTACCCATCGCTGTTGCAAATTTTGAGCCAATTCACTGTTTAGACCTAACTCAGCAGCAGCATATTCGTGAGTAAGCCCAAGCAGATTATAACGTCCTTGTTGCTGGTAAACCAAAGAAAGTTGCTGCAATTTAGCCAATCCTTGGGCTGTAACAATTGGGTCAGATTGCTCAAAAGCTATACTAGCAGCAGTTTCTCTGGTGATAGGTTGCACTCCAAAAGAAAGCGCCATCAGCAAGTAATGGGGTGGTGTGCCTCTTAAGGGAGTCACCGAGCCTGCAAAACAAAAACGGGCAACATCACCATCAGGCTCCTTGATTTGTGCCAACACATCTTCAAGTAAATAACCTGTCGCCATTTGACCAACAGCATAAATAATTGCAGCAGGTATTCCGCTCACTCCAGAGAAAAGTTGCTCAAGTTCAATAGCACTAAGATTTATACCTTTTTCTTTAGCTTCGTGTTGGATCAGACGTAAACCATGTTCTCTAGGCAGACAACCGAGGCGAATAGGTACAAACAAAGCTTGTTCGCGGGTAGTGATAATGACTTTTACCGTTGGTGGTAAATCGTAGAGGAAGGAGAGAACTTGCTGTTGATCTTCAATAGTTTCCAAATTATCAACGATTAATAAGGTTCTTGTTTGAGATAATTTCTCTCGAATTGGTTTGAATTGTTCCTCTAAAGGTAAATTAGTGATTTCACAAAGGTCTAAAATGCGAGCGATTTCCCGGCAGATGTCCCGGAGAGTGCGCTCTCTGGTTAATCGAGGCAGAATACCAATAGAAGTGAGATGATTCTGTTTAGCTGAAGTAAAGATGATGGCTTCAAAGGTGGGAAGACTTTTAACGAGATGTTCGTTATGACTTGCTTCCAAGCAACGATAAGCCACTTCCACCACTAGAGTTGTTTTACCTACGCCACCCATGCCGTCCACACTGATTAAATGAGCAGGATGCTGAAAATCTAGAAGCTCCAACAGCCGGGTAATTTCTTGAGTGCGACCGACAAAGGCTGTATATTCTCTTGCTGGTAAGTTCTGATAAACAAGAAGTTTTTGGCTCAGAGGTGGCGAATTGGGTGCAGCATCTTGGTGAAGTAGATTAGCTGGCGCTTTATGTGCTGAAACCTCTTGTGCATTTTCTTCTAAACGTTGCAATTGTTCCAACTTGTTCCTGAGTTTACTTTCTTTACCTCGGCTAGCACCACTAATTTTGAACTTCTTGTAT
>CAZZVG010000153.1:0-1874 GCA_964657295.1 Iningainema sp.
CTCTGGGGTGAGAATTGCCTGCATTTGCTGCCGTTGACTACTCATAATTTCGCGAACTTGTTGTTTTTGCTCTTTTGAAAGATTGAGCGATCGCAATACTTTCATTGGTGATTTATGGGAACCCTCGCTTGCCGCTTTGAATTGTGTTTGTTGATCTGGAGATAGGAGAGCAGCTATTTTCGTCTTGGTTTGCTCTCTAATCTGTTTCATTTGTGCTTTTTGCGCGTCGGTTAAATTGAGATCTGACGATTTCTCTGTAGGTTGAGCAACCTCCGTCGTCGGGGCTGAAGTATCTGTTGCATCCTGGGTAGGATTATTCTGAGAAACTGCGCCACCGGGAGATGAGAATTGACAACCCGCAGCCAGGATGGCGATCGCAGCAGAGCTTAATATAAGTTTGAAATCTAATTGATATTTCATAAATACTTCTCTTTTTAGAATTTTTTTCTTTACCAACTGTGTTTTAGAAATTAAGTGGAGATGCCCCTAATTACTTATAGAGCGAGTTGAATCTGAAAGGATACTTTTACGAATGAGCGTTTAACCTTGAAGTTACCATCCGTGTAAACGAGCTTCGTAGGCGCGATGTTCGCGTTCCCGACGAATTTCTTCTGCCCGACGAGCTTCGTAGATGCGATGTTCGCGTTCCCAACGAATTTGTTCTGCCCGACGAATTTCGTGTTCTCGATGAATTCTATAATCTTGATAGGGAGTATCAGCTAGGGCAGGAGATGCGGCTACACCACCTAAGGTAAGTAAGCTAACTGCACCCATTAGGACGAGAGGTTTGTTCAAATGCATAGTAGGTTTTCCTTACTATAAATGTTGGTTTAAAAATGCTTGTTGAATTCAAGCTATATCCATCATAGAAATTCAGATTCAAAGACAACAGGGGTCGAAAGTCACGAATTTAACTATGATTAAAGTCATGTTTTTAACACTTAAATTTTCAGCTAAGTAGGTTGGCACAAATAAATAAAGGTTTGTAGTTGCGCGACCCTTACGGGAAGCCACTTCGTGTCTACAGCGCTGATATCTAGGGCGCTGAAGCGCAACTACGAGCCTTTAAATAAATTCATATAGTTTGGTGCTGTCTTGGTAAATTAAGGGGGATGAATTTTGCCTCACGCATTCGACGTACCCCTACGGGGAAGCAAGCTACGCGCAGCGTCTCCGTGAGGAGACGTCGTTCCCGTAGGGTAGACGCAAAGGCGCGAAGAATTGACTTTGATCCTAAGACTGTCTGAAGAGAGAATGAGCTAACAGGGCTGCCTGAGTGCGATCGCGTAAATTTAAACGACTGAGAATATTCGTGACATAGTTTTTTACAGTGTTCTCTGAAAGGAAAAGCGATTGGGCAATCTCACGGTTATTAGCTCCAGAAGCCATCAAACGCAGTACATCTAACTCTCTAGGTGTAAGTTGTGCCAATGCAGGGGGTTGCTCAATGGTGGTAGAATCTCTTGGGGCAACGTACATTAGAGCTTTCTCAAACAATCCCGGACCTAGTTGAGTGTGTCCTTTATAGACGGCTCTGATTGCCAGTGCTAGTTCATCTGGTTCAGTATCTTTGAGCAAATAGCCTTTAGCGCCTAACCGCATGGCTTGCGAGACGTACTCATCGTCATCAAAAGTCGTCAAAACTAACACTTTAGTATCGGAATAATGTTGAGCGATCGCTCCTGTTGCGGCAACGCCATCCATCACAGGCATCCGGATATCCATTAACACAATATCGGGTTGCAGTATGGGTATCTGTTCGAGAGCCTTTTGCCCATTTTCTGCCTCGCCGACAACTTGCATGTCTGGATTGGACTCCAGCATACTCTTAAGCCCCTCACGGATCAAAAATTGGTCGTCAACTAACAAGATCC
>CAZZVG010000153.1:1884-9029 GCA_964657295.1 Iningainema sp.
TTTCCACGAACTACAATTGACCGAAACTTGTTGGCAATACAGATCCCCGACTTCTTTAAGAAGTCGGGGATCTTGTGCACTGCTATAGATCTATTGTAACATTGCTAGGACATCTCCTTTACACAAGACTCCGCTAGAAAGAGATTTATTCGTGGCTTATTTACTCTTCATGGCGTAAATTCCATGCTGCGCCAAAGGCTGCCCCAGCCCCGGCTACCAGTCCTGTACTCATTCCCTCGATAGTTTTGGTGACTGGATCCTGCGTTAGGCATTCACTTGTCACTGTATTGGCGTGCAAACAGATATTGCTCTGTGCCCAACTGGAGCTTCCTCCTAAAATGACACCAGTGACACTGCAAGAAACAACAAGCAGCAGAAGACGTTTCGTTTTTCTATCCATAGATGGTTGCGTCAAATCGTGCAGATTGTAAGATACCACTTACTACTTTACACACCCGTACTCATTTTGTCAGGATACCTCTACTAGTCTGTCAACCTAAAATTGACGGGTTAGGGGAAGCAGGGGAAGCAGGGGGGGAAAGAGATTTTTCTTGGTGCTGTTAACCCGGCTTTCATTGACTTGACAGACTACTACAGATAGATCTTGTTTTTGGGGAATGGGTAAGTTGGAATCACCTTGGAGTCGGGATTAGGGCAGTAGGAATAGGAAGAAACAACAATCCCCTTTACTTAATGTTGAAGTTGAAGGGTAAGCGAGCGTACACACCTTGGGGGTCGTTCATTTTGTGTAGAATGGCAATCTCCTGTTGAAGCTTGTGGAATTCTGTTGACAAAGGATCTGCTGATTTGATTTGCGCTTGATCGATTCCGAATGTGCTTCGTGTCTCTTGTGCTACCTGTCCAAACAGACGCTCTCCAAATGTGCCATACTTGGGATACTCTTGTAATTCCCAATTGTCTCCGAGATTTGCCTGTTGGGCAGCGTATTTGATAGCAGAATCTAGACCGCCAATTTCATCTACCAAACCTATCCCCTTGGCTGCTGTACCCGACCAAACTCGTCCTTGAGCAATTTCCGCCACTTTTTGCTCTGGAAGCTTTCGGCCTTGAGCAACTTTGTTCAAGAATAAATTGTAAATTCGGTCAACACTACGCTGGTAAATAACCAATTCCTCAGGAGATTTGGGACGAGAAACAGTCTGGCTATCAGCGTATTTCCCTGTTTTCACGGTATCCCAAGTGATCCCGTGGTCATTTGCCAGCTTTTGGAAATTGAGTAAACGACCAAAAACACCAATCGAACCTGTAATTGTATTTGGTTCGGCAAAAATCCGGTTAGAGTCAGTGGCAATCCAGTAGCCACCTGATGCAGCGAGATCGCCCATCGATACGACAACTGGTTTAATCTGTCGAGTCAACCGGATTTCTCGCTGCATCACCTCTGCTGCCGTAGCGCTACCTCCGGGACTGTTGATCCGTAGTACAATTGATTTGACATTGCGATCCTGTCGCAGTCGGCGAAAGATTTTGGCAAAGCGATCGCCACCAACTTCTCCATTGTTACCTTGGCCATCGACAATTTCTCCTTCCGCATAAACAACAGCAACGCGATTTTTGGCGAAGCGCTCTCTTCCTACTGGTTTGTGATAAGCTTCTGCATAGTTATTAAAGCTGATTTGAGTGAATGTCTTATCTTCAGGCTTGCTATCAGTCAATTGCTTCAGGTCAGCAACCACTTCATCAAAATACCCGATCTTATCGATCAAATGGCTGGCTTTGGCTCGATCTGCTGGCAATAAAGCTTGATTATCGGCAATAGCCTGCAACTGTTGTGGATCAATTTTACGACTTGTTCCTACAGACGTGCGCCAATCCGTCCAAACATCATCCAACAATTTTTGAGTTTGCTCGCGGTTTTCTGGACTCAGCTTCGTCAGTATCAACGGTTCCACTGCTCCCTTGAACTTTCCTTCCCGCACGATTTGAACGCCAACACCATACTTTTGTAATGCTCCGGCTAGGAACATTGTTTGTATTCCCAAACCTTTAACTTCCATTTCCCCCAAAGGATTGAGCATAATCGTATCTGCCACTGAACTCAGGTAATATTCTTTTTGATCCCACTCCATGCCGTACGCCACTACCTTTTTTCCTGTAGCGCGAAACTTCTCTAACGCCTGACGGACTTCCTTGAGAGTAGCAAAGCCAGTTGCACCTGCGACGGAAGTATGAGTCGCATCTAAGTAAATACCGACAATTCGCGAGTCAAGCCGTGCTTGTTCTAAAGTATCAAGAACGGTACGAAGCGACATCTGATTGTTATCGTCCCCTGATAGTGCTTTCTGAAAAAACTCGCTAGAACTGGGTTCACTATCGCTAATATTCATTGATAAGTCAAAAACCAACACCGATTTATCTTTCACAGACGGAGCATTGTCCTTAGAAGACGCAGCTAACAGGAGCAAAAACAGTCCGCCAGTTCCCAGCCCACAAAAAATTATCAGTCCTAGTAAGCTTCCAATTGCACTGGCAAAAGTTTGTTTAATAAAATTACGCATGATAACTAATTACTCAAAAGTTTTATCGAGCGAGAACAAAAATACCGACAACAGTTAGTTCCACATTTTTATCCAAAGCTATTTCATTGGTAACATCCTCACAGCAGTTACTGCTACTAACCGATAAAGCAGTATGGTGCCAGTTGCACGGGAGTCGCCTCAACGCTAACCGGAGCAACGCACTCCATAATAGACTTAAAAGGGAATAGGGAGGAATCGCGGCGGCGGAAATCTCTCTGGGCGAACCTACGACTGACTCTTGTACGGGCAGGTTTTGCCGATTAACTTATGGGCTTGAAAATCAATCTGTAAAACCTGCCCCTACGACTGACTCCTTCTATTGTCTTCGCTCTAAAGTTCCAGAATGCTTGAGATCATTCAAAGTCGCGTTACCAGTGCAAAATAGTACTGTCGTGACTTCAGCAACTAACACGGACGCCAAATTGTGAAGTGCATTCACCGATTCAGCCGCTGCTTGCAAGAAAGGCATTGCCAAACCAGCGATATCGGCACCCAAAGCGATCGCCTTTGCTACGTCGAGTCCGTGACGCAATCCTCCTGAAGCAATTAAGGGAATATCACCAGATGCAGCACGAATACTCGTAATACACTCCGCCGTAGGCAAACCCCAATCTGCAAATGTATTCCCCAAACGTCTTTGTAAAGGATTTTCCGTCCGTTCGCCTTCCACCTTTGCCCAAGACGTACCACCTGCACCTGCCACATCAATTGCCTTCACCCCAGCCGCGATCAGTTTTTCTGCCATTGCTGCGGAAATTCCATTCCCAACTTCCTTAGCAATTACAGGTACTGGTAATTGATTGCATACATTATGAATTTTGTCAAGCAATCCTTTGAAGTTTGTATCACCTCGCGTTTGAATGCTCTCTTGCAGTGGGTTGAGGTGCAAAATTAGGGCATCAGCCTCTAAGATATCAATGATTCGGAGACATTCATCTAAACCGTAGTCATAGTTAAGTTGAACAGCACCCAAGTTAGCAAATAACAGAACATCAGGAGCCGACTTACGAACCGCAAAGGTATCGGCTAGCTGAGGTTTCTCTACCGCCACCCGTTGGGAACCTACACCCATAGCTAACTTATAGTGCTGGGCAACTTCCGCAAGACGATAGTTAATGATTCTCGCCTGTTCTGTTCCTCCAGTCATCGAAGAAATCAGCAGTGGTGCACCCAGCCGCTTCCCCAAGAATGTCGTGCTGATGTCAATCTCATTGCGATCAAGTTCTGGTAGACAACAATGAGTGAAGCGATAGCGTTCTAATCCGTTCGTCGTCTGCTGGAATTGCACATCTTCTTCCAGGCAAATGCGGATGTGATCAGCTTTGCGCGACTGAGTTGCTAAAGTTGGATTTGTAGAAGTGTTCACAGCTGCCTATAACTCAAAGAAATGAGAAATCAGTGATTTAAATGGAGGTTAGCGGACTCGAACCGCTGACATCCTGCTTGCAAAGCAGGCGCTCTACCAACTGAGCTAAACCCCCGTAAAATGAAATCAGGCGTTTGAATTTGTTTGTCCTGACTATCATAACTTAAATATTGTGATTTTGCACTACTAGGATCAAAAAAAAATGACTATTATTGTGGCAGCACTTTATAAATTTGTCAGACTCCCAGATTTTGCTGAGAAACAACACCCTTTGCTGTCTCTTTGTAGAGAGCAAGGCATCAAGGGGACGATCTTGCTGGCACCCGAAGGCATCAACGGTACAATTGCGGGTAGACCCGGCAGCATTAACTCTGTTATCTCTTTTTTACGTTCCGATCCTCGTTTGGCAGATCTGGAATACAAAGAGTCTGATGCTGATTCCCCGCCATTTGAGCGGATGAAGGTGCGTTTAAAGAAAGAAATTGTCACTATTGGCTTACCTGAAGTTGATCCCAATCAACAAGTCGGCGTTTATGTCAGTCCAAAAGACTGGAATGCCCTCATCAGTGATCCAGAAGTGACACTTGTGGATACTCGGAACAATTTTGAGGTGAATATGGGCAGCTTTAAGCGATCGCAAAATCCTCAAACTCACTCGTTCAGCGAATTCCCAGATTACGTTCGCAACAACCTCGATCCCAAAAAACACAGAAAGGTTGCCTTATTTTGTACTGGTGGTATCCGGTGTGAAAAAGCTTCATCCTTCATGATATCACAAGGGTTTGAAGAGGTTTATCACCTTAAAGGCGGAATTCTCAAATATTTGGAGGAAGTCCGAGAGTCGGAGAGTTTGTGGGAAGGAGAGTGTTTTGTTTTCGATCAACGCATTGCCGTCGGTTATCAAGGAGGGGGTGAGGAGTAGGAAATTCAATTAATTCTTCCTACTCCTGCTTCTTCAACGCTAGTGTCAATCCATCTGCGATTGGGATTAAGCTGAGGGTGATGCGGTGATCTTGATACAGCTTATGGTTGAAGATTCGCATTGTTTTGATTCTGTTTTCTTGCACTTGAGGATCTGCCACTAGTCCTCCCAAGAAGACGTTATCAATAGCAATCAGTCCACCTGGACGCACAAGTTCTAGAGATCGTTCGTAGTAACCCTCGTAGCTACTCTTATCCGCATCGATAAAAGCAAAATCAAAAGTACCTGCCTCTCCTGATGCCAGTAAGCGCTCTAGAGTTGAGAGTGCTGGGGCAATATGGAGGTCAATTTTATTCGCTACACCTGCAAGCTGCCAATAGCGACGAGCGATCGCTGTATACTCTTCACTCACATCGCATGCCACAACCTTACCCTCTGCTGGCAACGCTAATGCTACGACTAGAGAGCTGTAACCTGTAAAGACACCCACATCAAGGGTTTTCTTTGCTCCCATTAACTGCACAAGCATTGCCATAAACTGCCCTTGTTCAGGAGCTATCTGCATCCTACCCTGAGGATGCTGGGAAGTTTCCTGCCTCAGTTGGGTTAAGATTTCCGGTTCGCGGACAGAAATAGATAGTAAATAATCATGTAAATGTTTTTCGAGTCCCAGCGTTTGATTTGCCATTAGAGATGCGATTGTATTGCTATATAACGACTACGACTATTATTCATTTTTTCTTATTAAAGATTAAACTAATCAAATCTATTTTGATGAATTGATATAAATCTTTGTAAAACTTGAATAACTTTGATTTTTGCTCTTTTGAGATGAATCGTAGAAATAATATTTATAGAGTTGAATTCGATTATTGGTTAAAAATCAGTAAACTAAAATACAATTAAAAATTGAATCTTAGTATATATCCGAGGAAAATATGAGTCGTCCGATAATTCTTGGTATTGTAGGTGACAGCGCCGCTGGTAAAACAACATTAACTAAGGGGATTGCTCAAGTACTCGGAGCAGAAAATGTCACAGTTATCTGTACGGACGATTACCACCGTTATGATCGCAAACAACGTGCTGAGATTGGGATTACAGCCCTCCATCCCGACTGTAACTATTTAGATATCATGCAGCAGCACCTGTCATTGCTTCGGACGGGACAGGCAATCCTTAAGCCAGTTTACAGTCATAAAACAGGCTCCTTTGAGCCGCCTGTATACATTAAACCAGGCAAATTTGTGATTGCTGAGGGACTGCTCGGTTATTCAACTCGTGGAATTCGCGATTGTTATGATATAAAAGTTTACCTCGCACCCCCTGAATCACTACGCGCTAAGTGGAAAGTCAAGCGAGATACACAAAAACGGGGATATACGGAAGAACAGGTGTTGACGGAACTTAAAAAACGTGAACCAGACTCAGAAGAGTTCATCCAGCCACAACGGCAATGGTCAGATATAGTCGTGAGTTTCTACCCACCCACCGATGATTTGGATCAAATAAACGGACATCTAAATGTGCGTTTAGTGCTGCGTCCCACTGTTCCCCATCCAGATTTTACGCAGATTATTAACCCTGGTGACGGCACTTTTGAATCAGCAATCCGCTTGGAACTAGACAGGGATATGGGTAAACCAGTTGATGTGCTGGAAGTGGATGGCCATGCGACTTTACAACAAGTTAATCAGCTAGAACAAATCATTTGTTCGGATATGCCTCACTTACGGAGTGTCTGCGATCGCGAAAGCAACCCTGAGTTAGGTAAAATATCTGGTACAACTGGGGAGTCACTTCAGAGTTATCCTCTCGCCCTTACCCAGCTTTTGATCACTTACCACATGCTCAAAGCAACACAAATCCATCAATGAGTAGGGGCGGGTTTAATCGAATCACTTGTCACTCAAAACGAAAAATCTTGTCAAACCCGCCCCAACAATGTCCTGGGGTTTCGTCTCATAAATTGTCACTCTCAACAAAAAATCTTGTCAAACCCGCCCGTACAGTGTGCCCGTCCTCATAAAAGAACAATTGTAAAAAATTATATATTTATTGAAATAGGTTTAGCTTGACAAGTACAAGAGGGAAAACTGAAGATACAGCAGTTTTCACCTAATTGAACCACACTGTTGATAAGGGCGAACAGCCGTTCGCCCCTACGACTGTGGTCTATTTACCTGAAAATTGCTGTAACATTTGACTTTCCACAATTAAGGAGAAACTCAGTCTTATCCCTGTGGTGGGAAGCCTTCGTAAAGGTTATATCAGAAGGATATTGCCTGAGGTGGGGAATAATGGGAAGTATAGCACG
>CAZZVG010000154.1:0-8999 GCA_964657295.1 Iningainema sp.
GTAACTTATCTGTAATTGTTGTTAAAAAACGTTGTTGGTTAGTTAACTGTAAGTTGGGAGAAGGTAGAGAGATGGGGGTAGGTGATGTTGATACTTTAGTAGTCTCAATGCAAGGTTGGCTGAATGGCTGATTATCTCGTAAATTCAAGCAATTTTTTGTCGGTAGCCTCTGTATACTCAGTGTCTTTTGAGTCAACCCATTACTGGCGACTAGGGCAAAAACCATAAAGACGACTACAGTAAAAAGTGCTGTTTTCTTTAGAATTCGTTTCATCTTGAGGAAATTTACCAGTCAACTGATAGCTAAAAATTATATAACAACTTATCTTATTAATTTTGTTCTAATCATATGACAAAAGTCTATAAAGGCTTGAAAACTAGGTAAATAATGATTTTTGTCTTGAATTCTCTCTAATAATTGCTCTAAATAATCGGGTTTCAATACATCCCCAGGATTCCTTTTAGAATCATGAATATTTTTTGCCTTTTAGCGCTAAAGCGCAACTACAAGCGCTTTTTATTTATGCCGTCTACTTAAAGTTTTTTTAAGGATACGAACTAAATCATAAATACCTTGAATTGGAATATATAAGCTCATAGTTTGTAAAAGCTTAACTTGCTCTTTTTTATTGAATTTGAAACCATAAAGCTTGATTGGCATATCTAAAAGGCTAAGAATTTGAGCGAATCTCTGTTTATCTTTCTGTTCGATAGTTCTCTTTAAAAAACTAATGAGTTTTAGTTGACACATTTGCGTCAATGATTGGTAGTTTTTTTGAACTATTTGAAAGTATAAAATGTAAGAGTCTTTAACCAGAGGGGTGCCTTCAGATACATCAGAAAAAGTACATGTATTGGATTGATGGATGCGATAGAAGTGACCTATTATAGGACTGTGGATGAAAGAAATACCTTGCATTAAGAGATCTAGTTCATATTGACAATCTTCAAAGCATTTCAATCTTGTATCGAATCTTGCTTTGGTCGCAACAGTCTTTTTTAGGAGTAAGCCATTACACTGTAATGCCCAAGGACTTAACAACTTCTCAATGACTTGATCTTTTGATGAGCAATCATATTCATAAAACAATTCTGTGCGACATTCAGTTTCATAAACTCGTTCTTGATCGCAATAGAGAACGACAGAGTCACTGTCATAATTTTTTATGTAGTCTAACTGAAAGCTTATTTTATCTTGGTGCAGCCAATCATCTCCGTCCAAAAATTGTATCCACTCTCCTCTCGCATGTTCCATACCAAAGTTACGAGCAGAGGAGACTCCTCCATTTTCTTTATATAAATATTTGACTCTTGGGTCTTTGCTTATAAGATCCTGACTAACTTTGCCAGTATTATCAGTCGAGCCATCATCAACAATTAGACATTCAAGATCAGTAAAGGTTTGCCTGAGAACACTTTGAACAGCCATCTCAAGATACTGTTCGCGATTATAAGTAGTAATAATAACTGATATAGTAGGTGAAGCCGAAATATTCAATAGAGAGTCTTTTTCAATCACCATTTTATAACTACCTTTCTCCAACTTAAAAGTTACATAATATTTGCGAGTACTTGACCGTCATCAGCTAAGAGGACGCCGTTGAGGAGGCGTTCGTACTCCAATTCAAAAAAGGTTTTGAATTCTCCCTATTAGCTGATATATTACTATCATATCTGGTTTCAGGTTAAGCTATTGTATAAACTATGCTGAAGCTACAGTTAAATGTACTGTTAGACAACACAACTCTCGGTCTTCAGGCGTGACGAGTGTTTCACAACTTAGATAGGACTGCAATACAATGATTCTAACGGTTAAAATTGTTCATGAGTCCTTTTTGCTCTGCTTGAACCATGACTTTGCATTCAGCCGTTGAATTTCAAGATGCTTTTGATGTTGTTGTTGTAGGCGCTGGGCACTCCGGTTGTGAAGCCGCCCTTGCGACTGCACGCCTCGGCTGTCGTACTCTGCTGTTGACACTGAATTTGGATAAAATCGCTTGGCAACCGTGTAACCCAGCAGTCGGTGGGCCAGCTAAATCTCAGTTGACACATGAAGTGGATGCACTTGGTGGGGAAATTGGCAAAATGGCTGACCGCACCTATCTGCAAAAGCGCATTCTCAACTCTTCGCGGGGACCTGCGGTTTGGGCTTTACGCGCTCAAACTGATAAGCGGGAATATGCGGCAGTGATGAAAGCGATTGTTGAGAACCAGGACAATTTGACAATCCGCGAAGGGATGGTGACAGATTTGCTCCTCAATACCCATAATGAGGTTATTGGTGTTGAGACTTACTTTGGTGTAGCGTTTCAATGCAAAGCCGTCATTTTGACAACAGGCACGTTTTTGGGAGGACGGATTTGGGTTGGGAATAAATCGATGGAGGCAGGACGTGCTGGTGAATTTGCTGCTGTTGGTTTGACGGAAACTTTAAACCGTCTGGGATTTGAAACGGGACGACTAAAGACAGGAACTCCAGCACGGGTAGATCGGCGATCAGTTGACTATAGTAAAATGACTCTTCAGCCTGGGGATGAAACTGTAGGTTGGTTTAGCTTTGACCCTCAAGTGTGGGTGGAAAGAGAACAGATGCCTTGTTACATTACCCGTACCACAGCCCAAACCCATCAATTGATTCGCGACAATTTACATCTGTCACCAGTTTATGGTGGTTGGGTAGAAGCGACAGGACCACGTTATTGTCCGAGTATTGAAGACAAGATTGTGCGCTTTGCTGATAAAGAAAGCCACCAAATCTTTATTGAACCAGAAGGACGAGATATTCCCGAACTTTATATCCAGGGCTTTTCTACAGGGTTGCCGGAAAATTTGCAATTGCTGATGTTACGTACTCTACCTGGTATGGAAAATTGCTTTATGCTCCGTCCAGCTTATGCTGTAGAATATGATTTTATACCAGCAACTCAATGTTATCCGACGTTAATGACAAAGAAAATTGCCGGGCTTTTCTGTGCTGGGCAAATTAACGGCACAACAGGCTATGAAGAAGCAGCCGCACAAGGTTTGGTGGCAGGAATTAACGCTGCTCGTTTTGTTCGCGCTCAAGAGATGATTGTCTTTTCTCGCGAGCAAAGTTACATCGGGACTTTGATGGATGATTTGTGTACAAAAGACTTACGGGAGCCTTACCGAATGCTCACTAGTAGATCTGAGTATCGTTTGATACTCAGATCCGAGAATGCCGACCAACGCCTGACACCTTTAGGTCGAGAAATTGGCTTAATTGATGACCGACGCTATGCATTGTTTACTCGCAAGCAAGAAAATATAATTGCCGAAAAAGAACGACTGTATGCAACGAGGGTAAAAGAACATGATGATATTGGGAAAGCGATCGCCTCAAACACCCAGCAAGCCATCAAAGGTTCAATTACCCTAGCTGACTTGTTGCGGCGTCCAGGTTTTCACTACGTTGACTTGGATAGGTATGGATTGGGAAATTCCCATCTCGAAAAAGCCGAGAAAGAAGGCGCAGAGATTGACATTAAATATTCTGGCTATCTTCAAAGGCAGCAAAACCAAATCGACCAGATCGCCCGTCAGGCACACCGTCAATTGTCAGCTGATCTCGACTACGCAATGATTGATACCCTTTCCAAGGAAGCACGTGAAAAGTTAAATAAGGTAAAACCGCTGACTATCGGTCAAGCTGCTCGCATTGGTGGCGTAAATCCAGCCGATATAAATGCCTTACTATTATATCTAGAATTACGCAAAACCAAGACTCAGTCAGAGTTTCCGGCATTAACTTAACACAAGGTTTATGAAGTGCGAGTATAGTGATAAAGTCTAACTTTAAAGAGGCTGGTATGATAGATGACATGAATTAAATAATGGCACTACCCACAGTCTCTGTATTCAAGATAAATTTAATACCTATGAGGAATCAACTCAGCTAGTAAAGTCTCCTTTGGGAACAGGGTAGAGAAAATTCAAAATTCAAAATTAATTTTTGAATGAACAGGATTTAGGTGATTTTTGATTAGACTTACACCCTTAGACCTCAAAGTGAAAAAAACCTTTACAAAGCAAGTAGTAACGGCGGATTTTACACCGCAAAAAGCCACTATTCAAAATCGTTATGTCACAAGAAGCTAGCACCCATCTCATTAGTTTGGAACCCTCAGAGGATTTGATCGCCAGTGAAGCTTGGTCTGTAGAAACCTATGCTGATGGTTTGATGGATGAACTCTTTGCCGATATCGACAATATTCTGGATCATCGTCATATCTCAGTCACACGCTCCTCACACGCGGCGAACTCGGCTTATCAATGGCACCCAGAGCAATATAACACCACAATCCTAGAAACCTCCTCCAAATACTGGGACGTGACATCGGAGTTTCCAGAAGGTGTACTGCTACAAAAAATGGGACCGCAAATTATATTACCAGAGACAGTGAGTCGAGCGGTAAAAACAGTTGATAAAGTTAAGAACAAGCACCTAGGTACATTGTTTGAAACTCCCGCTGTTGCTAAACGTGTTGTTAGAAGTCGAAGATGGCGGCACACTTTGGGCAAAATGCTCTCAGCAGGAGCCTCCTTGAGCTTTGTTATCGTTGCTATCATCTGGTTTGTGAACTCCGGAGTGTTAAATCGTCTGATTTCTCAATCGCTACAGTTAAGCGTGCGATCTCCACAGCCAAATTTGCCCACAAGATCAGAACTTGATGCTGATTTGGTTGACTATATGCTGGGAGCGCTTTCAGCCATTGACAGGCATGAGGCAAGCAACCAAAAATTGCCACATTTAGTTTCCAATCTTACTCCCACGAACCAAACAGCCTACGCTTATCAGAGTTATCGACTTCCTGGTAATCTACCATCTCACGAAGCTGCTCACAACACACTACCAGCCCCAAACCGTTCTACATCTGTTGTGGAGCGAATCTACATTCCTGTTTATCAAGCGCCACAGCCGATGCGCTATTCACCACCTCCCATGTCTGGTGTCTTTGGATCTTTACCACCAGTGACATTACCACCTCATCAACAAAAGGTGGCACCAATCAAAACTGCCGTCAACACACCAAAACTACCATTACCCACAAACGCAACTAAGCTTACAGCAGTGCCTCCAAAACTCAAACCTGTAGCGATCCACACTGCCCCAATTACTGTAAAGCAACCTCCCAAGCCTTTACCTATATCATCCCCTGTTGCCTCAAGAGAACCATCAACAGAACCTTCTCCACCCTCAGCAAAACCGGAAATGGTGACTGTGGCAACTGTTCCTGCTTCCTCCCAGATGTTAGAGGGATTGCTGGAGTTAGGAAGCAAATCTGCCGCTTTATTTAAAATTGACGGTATGACTCGCCGCGTTGATATCGGTGAAAGTATTGGTGCCAGCGGTTGGACACTCGTAGAAATCTCTAAAGGTGAAGCCGTTATCCGCCGCAACGGAGAAGTCCGCTCAATTTACGCAGGGCAGAACTTTTAATAATTAGGTTGAAAGTTAATTGTTGATGGTTAATGGTGAGACCAGTCCTGAACGCGTTCGCGGAGCGTCTCCGTCAGGAGAAGAGCGTCACCCCTTGGGAGAAGGCGGGTTTCCCGCCGTAGGGAACTGGCGTTAGCGTAGCGGTAGCGAGTCTTCTCCCAAGGGGAGACACCAAAGGCGAACGAGCGTCACCCGACGGGTTAATTGCAATTAACCATCAACCATCAACGCTCTTGCCTTTAAGTTGAACAGCTTCAATGAGCGATCGCACTTGTTGAGTGCCAAGGGATGGCTCAAACTCCAGTGGTAGTTTACCTCGAGCTAACATTCGTAACCCTAAAGGAGCGATCGCTAGCAGTCCTTTGATGTCTCTAAAGTAGTTACCGACGACTTGTAAAACAAACCTCGGTTCATTAATCCAACCACCTTCTTTCACCAAATCGACTAATCCGTGACGGTGGCGAATCGCAACGCTATCAGGGAGATCTTTGTGAGCCAGAATGTCCTGTTTAATTTTAGTAATTTGGTCTAGTGGTGCGACATCCATTGGACAAACTGAGTTGCAGTAAAAACAACGAGTACAGCCCCACACTCCTTTGGTACCTTGATTGTAGTTTTCCAAGCGGCTTTCAGTTTCCTGATCACGAGAGTCTACAATCATGCGCTGAGCTTTGGCGAGGGCGTGAGGACCAACAAAGTTTGGGTCAAATTCACGGGCGTTGCACTCCGAGTAGCAAGCTCCACACATAATACAATTGCCAGTTTGATCGAGCTGCTCTCGCTCTTCAGGTGTTTGCAAAAACTCTCTTTCTGGCAATTGACGCCCTCGTGTACTCACATAAGGAGCAACCGCCTCTAAATTGTTCCAGAAACTACTCATATCGACGATCAAATCTTTGATGACAGGCATATTGCCCAAAGGTGCTACCGTTATTTCGGGAATCACATTTGCGTCGCTTGCCGATATTCCAGTTTGTTGTAACCGCGCAATTTCACTCTTCACATTTTCCTTGCAAGCTAAAGCCGAACGTCCATTAATTCGTACAGCGCAGCTACCACAAATTGTATTGCGACAATTTTTACGAAACGCTAACGTCCCATCTTGCTCCCATTTAATCTCATTCAGACAATCCAGAATAGTATTTCCCCCAGAGACATCCAAAACGTAATTTTGTACAACAGGGGAGGAGTTTTGTTTCTGCCTAACGATCTTAAAAATAACTTCCATTTTCACTAACCAAAGTCTTTAAATTACCACACTCACCTGAGGAATTATTTCCACAGACAGATTACTCACGTTCATGAGCTATACTCTTTTTACTTGAAGAAAGCGTTTTTCGTTCGGCAGGTGGGCGCAATTCAGCATAAGTCTGTCTGGCGTCATCTGTCGTTTATCCTTTGTGTCTGATAAAGAGTCAGCATTCATAAGTTATAAGCTATCAGCAGGTGTAACTTGTAGGGGTGAGATTTTTATCTCAAAATTTACACAATTCACTTTCTGCGCTGAACGCTTACGCGCTCTGTTGTTGAATCCTTACCTAAGGACGACCTCCTAATCAGTTACATTTATTTGTACCGACTTAGTTACCTGTTAATAAGCTGATTCTTCAAGAAGGTCTGTTTCTAGTTTAAGGATAACCATGAAAATTGCAAAAGTTGTGTCTACCTCTAGATCCAGCAGCTAAAAAGGGGAGTTGCTCCAAGACATTTTATGAGCGCTATTCGGTAGTTCGGTTAGTCAGTTTCTCTTACCCTCCCCGACAAATCCGAAAATCGCCTAATAAACATGGTGTGGAGACAGGGGGGGAGAGGGAGAGTCTATCAGGGATTAACGGGCATACCTCGTGGCTTATTGCTTCTACGCTCGGACTTAAAAATCTGCTTTTCTTTTCGCACATGAGCTGATTCAAATTAAAAATCCCTGACTCTTAATCTTATTCGGTGCTAAAGAAAGGGAGGATAATCGTTCTACCATATTGCCAATCAATAAATGCCCAGGCGTCAAACTAGATCACTGGTGGTAGTCGCGAAGTGAGCCTACCAGAATCTTCGCTTATGCGCGAGAGCTTCCGCGCTTGGGTTCCCCAATCCGTAGTGCTATTTATTTTTATGGCTCACTCCGTTCGGACGCAAACGTAAGAAACAGATATACTTAGTTCCTGAACTATTTAGGCTTGCTGTCTAGCTGTTTAATCAAAGGATATATGACTTCCACCCGTTTCTAAAGGGGGATGATATTAAATCTACGCGCTTTGTTATGACGAAATCTGAATGTTTTGACAACTTCGAGCCAGTCATTGAAAAAAACCCTCTAGATGTCGCCAGAGCCTAAATTTTTTAGTTATATAGAATTGTTAAAGCCCAAGATGTTCATCTTGACATCTCACTCCATAAACTAAATAAATTTTTATAAAAGCCATAGAGCAACACTTACTCTCAAGACAGGGATTTAGATCGAAATAAGTCAGCAAGTTTAATTCAAAATTAAACAACATTTTGCTATTATTAGTCCATGCTAGTATTTAATAGAAAATTATGAGGCGACAGACACCAGTAGAAATTGCTGCAAAAGTGCGGTAGATACTGCTTTGTTTCTTCGTAATAAAGTAGAGGCGGGAAATTTCACATCTCTACTAGCAGGATAAAAGGGTGATGTCTACATATTCTGAACGGAATACTATGCTGTCCGTACTCTGGACAAGGGTAGAAAAACCCTAAGACAAGAGAGGCAAGAAAGCCAGGATCTGAAAAAGGAAAGCCGGCTATTTCTAAGATCTACTACTTATCTATAGTGGTAAATCTCACCCAATTTGTAAAAGTGGCTTAAAGTCACACCGCCATAAGAAAGCCAGAAAAGAAAATTATTTCATTTCATTGGCAAATGATGGTTAAAGTTGCCGTAAAATTACCGAAATTAATGCCTGTGACAACCACGACCCCTCATTTATTGTGGGTATCCATACTAGATGCGCTGTTCGTCTATATAAGCAGGAATTCGCCCTTTATATTAGGGTTTTAAGTAGTTTTGTGTAGGTGTCAAGAAGCCAAATACAGGCAAGAAACCGCATTGTTTATCAGTTTGGAGAGAGTAAGGATATTTTGAGCGTAATGACTGAAACTGCTACCGCGCCGCTAACTGGAAAATCACTGCTTGCTAAGGTAAAAGAACTTTCAAACTTACCACGGCGAGAGAGAGCCAAGCAGTGTGGCTACTATACGGTTACTAAAAATAACCAAGTTCGTGTCAATCTTACCGATTTCTATGACGCTTTGCTGTCTGCTCGGGGAATTCCTCTTAGTCCCGAAGCACCTAAAGATGGTCGCGGACGTGAACCGACATACCGGGTGAGTGTCCATCAAAACGGTCAGATTGTCATTGGTGCAACCTATACCAAAGCAATGAATCTAAATCCTGGTGATGAGTTTGAAATTAAGCTGGGATACAAGCATATTCACTTGATACAAGTCGATACTGATAAAAAAGGAATCCCATCAGAAGATCTAGAGGCCGAATTAGATGATGAGGATGATGAGTATG
>CAZZVG010000155.1:0-4471 GCA_964657295.1 Iningainema sp.
GAAGATGCGTGCCCCCATCGCATAAGGTCGTTGTGGTAGACATATTCCCTGTACTTTGACACAACTTATGGGGTCAAGGTATTTCTCCGGATGAAGATGAAAAGGACTGATGAGATGACTAGGATTTGTCAACCAAGGTGAAATTGGATCGTAAAATAAGGAGAATATTAATGTGAGCCAGCCGACTGCAAGCAGCCACCTGACTGAATGTATTTTTTTTTCTGACACTTGAGCGATCATATCTAGGATTTACTCGTTAATAAGATAGACAAGATATGTATGAGAAGGAACAAGGGAGAGAGAACTCGATTACCACTTTATAATCAGACGATCACTAATTTATATATGCTTTATAAGATCAATAATCAGTAAAACACTAACTTTTCTTCAAAAAGCGAACTATTGAAAATTTTTTAGTCAATGATATACTTATTCGCCATCGCTTCAGCAATTAACCCAAGTTACTACTCCCAAAGCGCTAGAGAAATACTGATTAAAAAACTGCTCCTGAGCCAATAAAGATGAAGTATCTACCATCAACACCATTAAATAGTACGTTATTAAGTAAGTTGGCTACAATAAACACAACTTACTTAATGACTAATTACTAAAGATAAACTTCAATAATCAGTGTGCAATTTAAATGTGTAACAGCTTAATCAACCACTATCCCTTGAGTGAAGTTATTATTAACTGACGGCAGTGAGAGAGGTGAAGAAGATACTTCGCTTAAAGTGCCGTCCTGTGGATTGACCTTTAGTACATGCAGCCCATTGCCTTCCGTTGTAGCGGGCGAAGCGGGTTGAGAAACTACTTGCAGAAATGATTCTGTGGAGTCCAAACTTAACTGGGCACCACCACCAGAACCTTTAAGCGTTACCTTCTGAATTTCTACTGGCGTAGTCGGGTCTTTTGCAATATCGTAGACACTAATACTGTTGTCACCAGGGTTGGTCGTGTAGAGACGGGTTCCAGCTCGATTAGTCAGAATCCAGCAGATTGTCACACCAGAATTAGGTACAGCCCTTAAGAAGGTTAGCTCTCCGGTAGCTTGATCGTAGGAGTAAACTCCTAATTTACTAATGTTTATGAAGCCGACATACAAGATTGGCTGTTGGGGATGAACTTGAAGTCCTACTGGGACAGGCGGTGGGCCGCCTGCGGGGGATTCTGATATCGGCAGCAATTGTGGTGAATTCGGGCTTGGGCGTAGACTACCATTCGGGAGAATTTGATAAGAGCGGAGTAAACCACTGCCAATGTCCGCACCAAACAGCAGATGTTTATCTGGAGAGATAAGTGCTTGAGTTGGTAGAGAACCATTAGGAACTGAGATAGTGGAATCTTTGATGGGAATAAGTCTGCCTTTAGGAGTAATACGGAAGCCAGTGTAATTTGGTAGAAAACCGCTTGCTTCCTGGGATGGATTCTGAGGATCAATGTTCTGATTAATCACATACAGAAAATCGCTAGCCAAACCTAAGCTGACCGGCTCCACCCCACCGCTCGGGAATGGAGATCCTTTCACAGGAGAAAGACTGCCATCTTTGTTGATATCAAAAACAGCGATTGTGCTTGATCCCGAATTGACCGCAAAAAGTCGCGTATGTTCAGGGTTAATGATCACCTCTTGATCGGACAAAAAGGTAGTGTCGAGAAAGGGAGTTTTCACGACAGCATTGGCAAGACCTTCGCCTCCAGTGGGAAAAGGGGAAGTAGGTAGTGGTACTAGGTTACCAAAGGTATCCCGTTGGAAGCCAAGAATAGAGTTCCCATTTTTAGTTGGAATATTGCTTTCTGTGTAAAGAATACCAATAGAAGGAGGCTGCTTGGCGTCAGCACCTCGAATTAAGAATCTACCCATAAGCAGGATGGCAGTGAAACTAGCCAGCGCAAAGCAGATTATGCGCAACACGTGATTAGTTTTACGAGTCAGACGTAAGATAGTCATTGATTTATTTTGTGAAGATGACAAAATTGTTAATCCAGACAACCCGATTTTCTCATAAAAAACAAAAAAGAACTCAAAAAGTACCAAAATCCTAGATTAGATAAGCATTTCGGCAGTTCAATAATATGAGACATTCTTCAACAGATTGTATCTGATAAAAATTCAAAGTTAAACGAGGAAAGCACATTCTGGAAACCATATTTTTACGTAACGTAAAGTTAAAAGAATATACTAATAATACTGATGTTTGAGACTAAGAACTCAAACTTAGATCCCGTTTTGCTACGTATTTTCATGATTCCAGAAAGTCAAATTAGATTGAGCATTCAATCGAAAGCTTAATTGCACAAAGAGTGTAAGGCTTAGTATATGTTTATGAAGATATGGAATGAATATATTTTTATCTCAAATAGAGTTGTGTGTATTTTTTAATACATTATAAGATATGTCACCCAATTTCAAACCGCTATAGTATCAATAAAATTGTAAGTTTTATTTGCATATTTTGCATTGTGTATACTGCTTACAACAACTACATTTAGATTCATAACCTATATTTTTTCTCGAAATCTAAAGAAGGTTTTGAAATCATGGAAAGAGAATTAACAAGACTAAACAAAAGGTAGTTATGGTCCAGAGGTTTTAGATCGATTTGATAACTAATCACAGTTGTTTTCAAACACAATGGGATTTAAGCTATAAAGCTCTAGAACTAAAGTCACAACAGTCGTTACTAACTCTTGAGGAAGATTTAGACCATGCTAAAAATACTTAGCGAACCTGTAGAAGAACAACAAAGTATACGCGGCCGAATAGAAAAAGTTTTCCGACAAATGTTTGAGAATACTTGCCAGGCCCTTGAGGAGATAGATGGCAAGAACTTTGTCGAACAGACTTGGACTCATGACAAAGATGGTCTCTGGATAGCTGGCGAGAATAATCAGGACAAGATCTATGTTGATCGGGTTTTGCTCAATGGTAACGTATTTGAAAAGGTGGGAGTCAACTATGTAGCGATCGAGGGTGAACTACCTCCCGGAATGACTTTTCAGAATTCAGGTGCTCTTGCTACAGGAGAAGTAGCGCAGATGAATGGCGACAAAGGCATTCCTTACTTTGCTACAGGTACTAGCTTTGTTATCCATCCTTGTAACCCAATGATACCTATCGCTCATGTCAACTACCGCTATTTCCAGAGTGGTAAGGGCGATCAACCGGATTATTGGTGGTTTGGCGGCGGTGCAGATCTTACACCTGCGTACCTCTTCGAAGAAGATGCCGTTCATTTTCATAAAGTCCACAAAGCAGTTTGCGATAAGCACGATCCTTCTTATTACCCACGCTTTAAAAAGTGGTGTGATGAGTACTTCTACATACAACATCGTGGTGAAAGCCGAGGCATAGGTGGTATTTTCTTCGATCATTTAAAAGAGCCTAATGTACAAGAGCTTCTTCCCTTTGTTAAAGATTGTACCGAGGCGTTTGTCCCGGCTTATATACCGATTGTGAAAAAGCGTAAGGAGATGCTTTTTACAGAGGAGAACAAACACTGGCAGCGTATTACTCGTGGGCGTTACGTGGAGTTCATTCTGACTTCTGACCGTGGTATTCGCTTTGGTTTGGCAAGCGGCATGGTTAACCATCAAAGTGTTTTTAACTGCATGCCTCCAGCAGCCGGTTGGGTATATGACGACCAACCCGCCGCTAACAGCAAAGAGGCCATCCTTAGAGAAGTTCTGAAAAATCCTCGAACGTGGCTATAAATAAATGGGCGTGAATAAACATAACTTTAAATTGGGGCTGTTAATGCTTAAGAATTAGTGGGTTTCACAGCATCTCAAAATTTGTTTACAGATTTATTTTTTTGCGCCAACCTACTTAGTTTTTAAGAATTAATAGTAGTAGCAATAAAAAATCTTCAACAAAGATTATGCAATATTTTTTTGATGAAATGAGGTGAAGAAAAATGCCAACAATGAATTTATTTCAAGTAACCCATCTGTTTCAGCAAGGATTTAAAAGAATAAAATTTATGTTAAAAAAAATAAAAGGTATGGAAGAAAAACATATCTTTAGAAAAATCAAAAGACACAATACAATAGCAGTCAGTTTACTTGAACCAGACGATATTGTATTAGTCTTTCGTAATACTCTCAGATACATTCTTTTAGGGATAATTTTACTTTGCTTGTTGGGAAGCTGGTAAATATCTGTAACAGTTCTTGATTATAAGAGAAACCTGAAAATGAAAGATGAAATGGATAAGATAGGTGCTGGCGATTTACGGATGGATGATATCCTAAACATAAATGAATCAAAAGCTTTAAATTTGTTTAGGAATAGATTTATAAGATACAAAAAACTAGCAGAACAAATGGGAGACGAAGCTGCTTTTGAAAAAATGATGGAAAAGTATCCCGAGCAACAGAAGGCATTAATGGGTGCTTTCATTGATAACGCTTCCCTTGCTGAAGGGTTCAAGAAACCAATTCCTTTATTACGACTCATGGGTTTCATCAC
>CAZZVG010000155.1:4481-8996 GCA_964657295.1 Iningainema sp.
GAGATTCAGAGAGTGTGCCCAGCTTTGTCCATTGCTAAAGAGTATGGTTTCGAGACCCCCTGTTATCTTCTCTGTGAGATGGAACAAGAAGCAGCTAGAAGAGCTTTCCCAAATTTGAAAGCTTCAATTCTCAGTAAACAAGCTGAAGGTGACTGCGTCTGTGTATTTAAGTATGAAAGACCAGCTCAAACAGTGATGAAATCAACGAAAAATACACAAAGTATTTTGGATAAAGTAATAAACTTAGTTCAAATAGTTCCCGTTATTATACAGATTGGAATTAAGAAAATCAAGATGCGTTTCTCAAATTAGAAGGTTGTTTCATGAACAGTATTGTCTCAGATCTGAAGCATCTAATTGAAGGTGAGGTTAGCTGTAAAGAAGAAGATTTAGCAGCAGTTTCTCAAGATTTTGGTGGTATTATTCAAAAACGGCCTCAAGTTGTTATTCGTCCTCAAAATTCCGTTGACGTTGTCAAAGCAGTCAATTATGCTGCGAACAAAGAGTTAACAATTTCTTCAAGAGCTGCAGGACATACATCAAGTGGTCAATCTTTGAACCAAGGCGGAATCCTCCTAGATATGAGAAGTCTTCATCAACTTCACGAGTTTCACACAGATAAGTTGTGGTTCAAAGCTGATGCTGGTATTATTTGGAAAAAGGTAGTTGATGCTTCAATACCACATGGAGTCATTCCTCCTGTCCTCACCAATAATTTTGATGTATCCATAGGAGGAACGCATTCTGCGGGTGGCTTGGGGCGGAACTCCTTTCGCTATGGATCGCAAGCGGATAATTGTCTTGGTTTGGAAGTTGTTACCGGAACAGGGGATCTAGTGTGGTGTACGCCAGAAGAGAACAGCGAACTTTTTTATCATGTTCTTTGTGGTTATGGTCAGTTCGGTATCATTACCCAAATACAGCATCGACTTAGACAATCCCGCCCTTTCACCCGTACCTATTTCCTTTACTATGATGATTTAGAACTCCTTCTGAATGACGAACGCCTGCTTGTGTTAGAAGATCGTATTGACGGTTTGCTATCTCTATTCTCCCCATGCGTGATGGGAGTCTCGAGGACAGGAGCAAATGGAATACAACCTCTAGTTGAGTGGTTTTATAGGATGCAAATCACTTTAGAGGTGGATTCTGTAAGCGATATTGATGAGAAAAATCTTCTGTCTAGTTTAAGTTTTTATCGTCATATCTACACTGAAGATCTTTCCTTTGACAAATTCGTCCAACCAATAGCAGAAGTACCTCATCCGGTAGACGCTGCTAATCCTTGGATAGACGTGCTTTTACCTGGCTCAGTAGCAAAACAATATATTGAAACTGCTCTCCAGCGTATACCTTCTTTCATTGACTTCAAGAATACACCCGTGGGTTCATTTTGCCTGCTTTCTCGTAATACCCATATGCCTATGTTTCCTTTACCTAAAGAAGAGTTTATTCTTGGGTTTGGAATGTATCCCACAGTTTCTAAGTCTCAGCTTCCAAATGTTTTAGAGCAAGTCAATTTACTTACTGATATTGGTTTTCAAATGGGTGGTAAAAGGTATCTAGCTAGTTGGGTAGATTTTGATCTTCCACAATGGCGACTCCAATTTGGTGATTACTGGTCTAAAGTTAATCAAATGAAAAGAAAATATGACCCAAATGAAATAATCAACCCTAACTTCTTTAAGTACGAACATGAGACACATCCAGAAATGTACACCCAAGTTACTGGAGATAGTATTACGAAACCTTCTGTTGCGATATCAGGAGCTTCTCAATAGTTTTCCTTTGAGACAAATTTTCAATCAATTAGATAGATATCATATTTTTCCACACGCTCTTGTTGCGAAAAAAATCTAAAAAAGCTTATGATTTGGTTATGTTGACACTTCTTACTATCCCTTATTGAGAATGTGCAAGATGTCATAAGCGAGATCCCTAAAAATAAAGCACTCGCCGTATGTCTGAATATTGCTACTACGACGAGAGATCTAGTTTGACTAAGGTCGATTTATTTACTGGTAAGTGCCTAAGAGGACAAACTTCAAGGTAGGATATTTATGAATATTGTAGTCATAGGTCTCAGCCATAAGACAGCTCCAGTCGAAATTCGTGAAAAACTGAGTATTTCAGATATTCAAACGGAAAATGTCATTGCACGTCTATGTAGCTATCCTCACGTTGAAGAAGTTGCAATTCTTAGCACCTGTAACCGCTTAGAGATTTACATTGTCGCCAGTGCGATTGAGCAAGGAACTAAGGAAGTCACTCAGTTTCTTTCTGAGCACAGTAATTTACCTCTAAATCAGCTCTCTCAATACCTATTTACTCTCTCACATCAGGATGCCATAATGCATCTAATGCAAGTTGCTTCTGGTTTAAAGAGCATGGTGATAGGGGAGGGACAAGTTCTTGCTCAGGTCAAACACGCTTACAAATTAGGTCAGCAATATAAAGGTATCAAACGTATTCTTAATCAGTTGTTCAAGCAAGCGATCACAGTTGCAAAGCGGGTGAGAACCGAAACCTCAATTGGTACAGGTGCTGTCTCAATTAGTTCTGCTGCGGTAGAACTAGCCCAACTTAAAGTAGAAAACTTATCTGCTTGCCGAGTAACAATTGTAGGCGCTGGTCAAATGTCGCGGCGGTTATTGCAACATCTCTTAGCTAAAGGGGTTGGTCAAATCTTAATTGTCAATCGTTCCATCGAAAAAGCCCATGAATTAGCAAATCAGTTTAACGAAGCTCAATTGCAATGTTATCCACTAGCTGAAATAATACCAGTAGTTGCAAATTCGGATTTAGTGTTCACAAGTACTGCCTCTACAGAACCACTGCTGAATCGAGCAAAACTAGAAGCTGCTTTGGAACTGAATCGGTCTTTGATACTGTTCGATATTTCAGTACCTCGTAATGTTGATGCAGATGTAAATGATTTGCCCCATGTTCATTTATTTAATGTGGATGATTTAGAGGACGTTGTCCTTAAAAATAAAGAAACTCGTCGGCAAATAGCAATGGAGGCACAAGTGCTAATAGAAGCAGATATAAAAGCATTTACTAATTGGTGGCGCTCTATAGAGACTGTTTCCACAATTAGCTGTTTACGGGAAAAAATAGAAACAATTCGTGAGCAAGAGTTAAACAAAGCTCTGTCCAGACTAGGCTCTGAATTTGCTACAAAACATCAAGAAGTCATTGAAGCCCTAACTAGAGGTATTGTCAACAAAATTCTTCACGAACCGATGGTGAAACTGCGGACACAGGAAGATATCGAAGCTCAACGCCTTGCCCTCCGAACGTTACAAATGTTATTTAACCTAGAGACAAATGAGCAATCTGACTCTATTGGTGGAACACTGTTTAGAACCTGAGTTGAGTATTTATTAGCTGATAAGAATTGTCTTTAAAGCTACATATTATTCTTGATAATTTTAGCTTTCCTAATAATTTGGAGACAGAAGACAGACAATTAGCTTTTTCCTATGGTATATTCATGTTGAAACAGTTTTACTAATCAAAATAGCAAAATAAAATCTGCTTAACGTTAGTAAGATGCATGTACAAGTCACTCCTTATTTAAGATTCATATTGAATCCAATATGAAAAAAACACTATTTTCAAAGTAGGAGAGTTAAATGTTAAAAAACTTTTGGTACGCTTGTGAATTTAGCATAGCTGTTACTCACAAGCCCAAACAAGTCCTGATGTTAAATCAGAAATTTGTCCTATACCGCGATTCTCAAGGACAAGTTATAGCACTCAAAGATCAGTGTAGCCATCGAGGTGCTGCACTCTCTTTGGGCTGGGTAGATGATGGTTGTATCCGTTGTCCTTACCATGGTTGGCAATTTCAAGCTGATGGAAACTGCATTGATATTCCCGCTAATCAACCCGGAGTTGCTATACCTAAAAAAGCTCGTGTAGAAACTTATCCAGTTCAGGAAAAATATGGGTTTATCTGGTTATTTTACGGAGATTTGCCAGAAACAGAACGTCCGCCAATTCCATATTTTCCAGAATTTGAGGACCTGACTCTACGTCCTATTTTCTTAGAATTTAGAGTTAACACTCACTACACTCGTGTCATAGAAAACTCTCTTGATCCAGCCCATATGTTTGCAGTGCATGCTAATTCCTTTGGCTGGGGATTTGGTGACGATCCAAGGGTTGCAGATTATGAGGTTCAAAAGGACGATTGGAGCATAAGTACCAAAATTAGATACATTAATTACACTAAGCCCAAAGGTATATTTAGACCTTTCTTTAAATCAGTACGTACAGAACTCAACTCAAAAGTTAGCCTCCATCTACCTAACATCTTCAGGCTTGAGAGCGACTTTGGTCGTGGTAAAACGATTAATTACGCTATCCATCTTCCTATTGATGACAACACAACCGTAAGTAAGCGAATTCAATTTCGTGATATCTTTACTTACCCCTGGGCTGATGGCTTGTTTTTGAAGTTTCACTATAAAGTTTGCGAGGAAGATAGAGTAGTCACTGAATCACAAT
>CAZZVG010000156.1:0-8914 GCA_964657295.1 Iningainema sp.
GTAATGAACTTATCCACAGCTTACATGGAATGGGAACAAAAAACTCTTGAGCAAGGTAGAGAGGAAGGTACACAGAAGATAATTATGCGGTTACTCAATCAACGTTTTGGTGAGATTGGACAACCGCTCGTTGAGCAAATTCGTAAATTATCCACTGAGCAATTGGAAGAATTGACCGATGTGTTATTCACTCTCTCTACTACCACTGACCTAGAACAATGGTTACAAAATAAACTAAAGTCAGTAGACTAATAGTAAAAATATTGGAGAAAGTTAGAACTCCGGTATGAGTTAAAGTTGTGCGGGTCGCACACCGATAGTCCGTGAGTCCCGCGTATTACAAAACTTCACTTAAAGCCTGTGCAGTAAGCACCCACCATTCACGCCTTACTCTTTTGGTCACTGTGCTTTGAGTGCTAAAGGGTAACCACCGAGATACGGGCATTCAGGGGACATGTTGTAAACTTTTGTAAAGCAAGTTATCGAAAACCTTGATTTATCGACGTTTCAGCCTCAACTAAACTTGACCATCCAAATGAAGACATTCCCGAAAAAGGTCATTAATGAGCAAGTTTGAGGGACGGGATAGCGTAAAGATTTAATGATGACCACCACAATCCCCAAAATCACCTCCATGATGACCACCACAATCACCTCCATGATAACTACCATGACCAATATCATGATTGTAATAATTATGGTTTTGAGCACTATCGTCACAAGGGATGGGGCCAGAATCGACTAAATACAAGTCACCATTGCCTTCAGAACGTTTACCTATATTTTTCCGATGCCGCCGTTGAGCACGGAAATCGTAAATTATCCATACTATTGTTGGTGTCAAAATCAATAAGAGCGACAACATATCTTTAGATTTTTCACGACAGAAAAATTCAGTCTTTGCAGAGAGAAACAAGACTATTGAGGGATTTTACGCAGAATTCTCAAAAAAATTACAACGTGTCCCTTTTTACCGTTGTCTCGGCAGACACCCTGTTAAGGTCGCACGGAAGGAGCTATCTTGGCGTAAAAGTCTTCATCGGCGCGGATGAAAGCAGGACGTTGCATTAAGTTGTTTAAGTACCTACTCAAGGGGTCACCATCTGATAACATTCCTAGCTTCTTTGCCCATAGCAAAACCCCTCCAGTTACAATATCAGCTGCACTCAACCTATCCTCTACTAAGTAATTCTGTGAGACCAGTGCTTCTGTTAGAGGTTGAGTAACTCGGTCAAACCATTGCAGCGCTTCTTGTGTGGAAATTGCAGAGCGTACCTTTATTGGTAGTACTTTTTCTGGCAAATTAGGTAGGACATTAAACATAAAATGCTCTACAGGTGGTTCTAATGTAGATGTAGCATAAAATAGCCATTGATAGTAATAGCCACGCAGAGGAGTATCTCGCGCTGGAGCTAGCCCAAGATCAAGATATTTGTCAGCAAGATAAGCACAGATAGCAGCAGATTCAAAAATTGTGACTTCCCCATCTACCAGAATTGGCACTTTTCCATGTGGATGCAATTTTTGATATTCTGGTTGCTTTGTCATGTTCATATCAACTCGTACCAATTCATAGGGAATTCCCATTTCTTCTAAGAGCCACCGAGGACGTACTGCCCGTGTCGTAGGAATGTAGTACAACTTCATGATTTTTTCAATCAAGCGGTTTGCTCCTAATAGTCTCTCACTTTGAGGTTCGGAGTGTGATCGCTTTTTGAGCAGTGCGCAGTCGGGCGATCGTGAAGTCTGGTGTACTGTCTTCCTCTTTGATGCTCCTGTCTGGCATAGTGTACACGAATGTCTACCGTACTGTACACGAATGTCTACCAGACAGTCCGGCAGACAGTATAGTGAGAATGAGGATGTTTAAGTAAAGATTTTGTATGTTTGAAGAAGTACGCTTTGGAAAAATGCAGAGTTAACTTTCGTTAAGCAATTCAAGTAACGCCTGTGTTGAGATTTTGCCACTGATATCAGCACCTTCGAGCAGACTGTCTGCCAAATCTCGCTTGTGGCGATGCAAGTCCACAATCTTATCTTCAATAGTATCCTTAGCTACTAAGCGATAGATAGTGACCGGGCGTTGCTGTCCGATACGATGAGCACGGTCAGAGGCTTGGTCTTCTACGGCGGGATTCCACCAAGGATCCATGTGAATGACGTAATCGGCAGCAGTAAGATTGAGACCAGTACCGCCAGCCTTGAGGCTGATTAAAAATACATCTCCTAGTCCAGCCTGGAAAGCATCTACCCGTTTTTTCCGTTCTGGAGCAGGGGTACTGCCATCTAAGTATTGATAATTAATACCTTGCTCATCAAGATAATTGCGGATGATGTGTAAATGGTCAACAAACTGACTAAACACAAGGGCTTTATGGCGATTCTCCAGTAATTCAAGCAGCACCTCAGCAAAAAGTTGCAGTTTCGAGCTGGATAGTTCAGTATCAGGCATAACGAGACTGGGATGACAGCAAGCTCGGCGCAGTTTCATAATTTCTGCCAGCACTTGCAGGTGTTTGTGACCAGCAGTTGCTTCAGTTTCGGTCAGTTTAGATATTGCCTCGCGACGCAACGCTTCATAAAAAGCCATTTCCTCCCGACTCAACTCCACATGCAACAGAATTTCAGTGCGGGAGGGTAATTCTTCCAGTACCTGATTCTTCGTGCGACGCAACAGAAATGGTTGAATGAGTTTTTTCAATTTGCTGCGTAAAAATTGATCCTGAAATTTCTCAATTGGGATAGCAAAGCGTTGATTGAAGCTATCAAATGAACCAAGAAGCCCAGGATTGATAAAGCGGAACAAATTCCACAATTCGCCGAGGTGGTTCTCAATGGGAGTCCCAGTGGTAATCAGTTTGAAATCACCTTTAAGGTTCATCGCTGCCTGAGACCGTTTGGTGGTGATATTTTTGATTGCCTGAGCTTCATCTAGCACTATCGTTTGCCACTGCACCATAGAGAGCATTTGGGATACTTCTTCAGTCTGCAACAGACCATAGCTGCATACCAACATATCAAACGGTTGTAACCCATCGAGTAATTTTTGGCGATTGCCACTGCTAAATTGAACTATATTAATAGTGGGAGCAAACCTACGTGCTTCACTCACCCAATTCATACATACGGAAGTAGGGGCAACAATTAAGGTTGGTCCCTTATCGGCGTTTCTGAGGATGACAGCCAATGCTTGTACGGTCTTACCCAGTCCCATTTGGTCTGCCAAGCAGGCTCCCACACCCCAATGTGCTAGACGCGCCAGCCAACGGAAACCCTCCATCTGATAATCACGTAGTTCTGCCTGAAATGTAGATGGGAGTTCCGGTTCGAGGTTATGCACCTCCTTGAGACGCTCTCTATGTGCCTTCCAGTGTTTATCTGCTTTAAGCTTACCTACTTCGTCTACAAAATCCTCTAACCCTAATGTTGTCAAGGGGTGGAAACGGATACCTTTACTATGTTTTTCCGAAAACATCCGCAATTCGTCGAGGCGTTTGCGAAATGCTTGGGTTAAAGCCAAAAATTGACCATCACCAAGGGGGATAAAACGACTCTTGGTTTTCTCCAATAGTTCTAGGAGTTGCTGCATATCCAGCACCAGTTCGTCATTTAATTTCAACTCACCAGTAGCTGCAAACCAGTCTTGTTGACGTTGAATTGATAAATTAAAGTCTTTGAGGTCAGCATTGTGACTAACACGCAGTTTTTCTCCTTCTGGCCATTCTATGACTACGCCACTTAAGAGTAATTGCAGTTCATACAGCAGTTCTAAACAGTCCTCTGGATCTTCTATGATCCATTCACCATCTTGTTCTTCAGTTCGAGTCAAAGTGGGGCAGGCTGCTACAGCGTCTAGGGCAAGTTGCTTCTCAAGAGACAGATTTCGTCTGGTTTGGAGACGTTTACCGTCAATCTCTGCAATTACAGTTTCACCACCTGTACCAGGACGGAAGTAAGGACCACCTTGGGCAAAGGGACGCGACAAAAGGGTAACTTTCAATCCAGCATTGGCAGGTAAGAGGTGAATATGGGGTAGAGTCTGGGCGGGTACTTCTTCTGCTCCTTCGAGTCCACCACCAATGTCAGAATGCACGGTGACGATGCCAGAGACAGCATTAATGGCTGCCAAAACTTGCTTTTCGGCAATGGCAGGTACATTTAACTTATTGTCCAGGCCGATAATTTCAGCAATGCGTCGGTGTTCGGGAGTAATTTCAATGACTTTAATGCGGGTGGGAGTTTCTTTGATCTTCAAAATATTCTGTGATGGTGTTAATTTGGGAGAGAATTCCAAGGTGATACGGTTA
Source organism: Iningainema sp. (assembly GCA_964657295.1). GTDB lineage: Bacteria > Cyanobacteriota > Cyanobacteriia > Cyanobacteriales > Nostocaceae > Rhizonema. Next base: position 4,308 of record CAZZVG010000156.1, read on the forward strand.
AGTTTCTCTTTTTGAACAAGTAGTTCCGGTTCTCCCTTGACGATTTCTACACGGATATTGGGCGTATCTTCCCAAAAAACCAACGGGTGTCCAATTAAAGCTATTATGGCTTTTTCACCAAACGTGTACTCGACTTTACCGTAATAAGAGCCATCATTATAAGTCTCAATACAACTACATACCCGCATATCCTGGGGTGTGACGTAATCAAACTCAGCTAATCCACTGCTCAGCCGCTTGAGGGCTATGGGGCGACCTTTACTCCACTCTCCTTTGGCGTTCACTTTTTGTTCCCGTGGTTGCAAGACACATCTGCTGGAATAGAAGGTAATGAACCATGCTAAACGTAGTTCTAATTCTGGTTTTCCTGGTGTTTGTGGTTCTTTTTGGACATTGGCTAGGGCCTTGAGGCACATTTCCCAAGCTTCCTGGGGTAGAATTATGTCTACAATGGTTTGGATGTTGCTATCTTCTCTCCGTGTATCTGCAAGTTTTTTATAGTGACTACTTGGTTTGAGTCGGGATAGGAGTTCTGCTGTTTCCATTGCCAGCCAATGATGACCGGATGCGATCGCTCGCCGATATAATGGCTCTAATAAATCAGGTAAGCGTTTTCCAGCACTCTCAGCATCCATCCAGTAAAGGCACAGTGAACAAAACAATGTTTGTAAGCTATTTCCTTCTTCCACCGAAGAAATATGGGCGCTAACTAAAAATTGTTTTTGGGTAATATCACCTTGCTGGACTTGCATTAACATTTTCAGTCTGGCATAAATAACACTGAGCCAATGATCTGATTCACGGGACATCAAACTGGCGTATTCTTCTGCTGAAGAGAGGCGTTGCGCTGAACCATCTTTTAATAATGCTAGGATGAAAAATAAGCCGCCCGTTGTATTGAAATATTGGCGTTTGCCTGTAGCCTTTTTCGTAGCTTTGAGGGCATCTGTATAATATTTAATCGCTTGGTCGTTCTCACCCCGCAGAAAACTCAACCAACCCCAAAAGATGGCAGCATTACCTTGATATTTATCAGATACACGCTCTAAACTTTGCTGTGCTTCTTGGCTACAACCCCTTAACAGCAGTTGTTCTGTCAAAATCAGGTGCAAATAATCTGAACAATATTTTCCTGTAGAGCCATACGGCATAGGATTTGCTCTTTTTTCCTCCCCTGCATCCCCTGCCCCCCTGCTTGTCTCAACAGGTAAATTTCTTAACCGAGCAGTATTGGGTGTGGAGCATTCTTCTTCCAGTAGTGTAAACGCATCTTCAGATGCAGACAATTTTAAGGCTGAATTGAAGAGGATACTTGATATGCAGCTTTCATATAATTTTTGTGGTAAGGTGTTAAGCCAATCTGCATCAAATGGGTTATTGGATATCTGAAAGAAGATATTTTCTATGACTATTTTTTCTTCGTGATTACCGTACTTCTGGTAATCTTCAATTTGCTTATTAATAAAACTAAGATCTTGACGATAAATCCCAATACGGATCTCTCTGATACACTGGCGCAGGCTGCGGAAAATCCGAGAATCGTTACTCCAGTGATTATGTATCGGTAGTTTTTCCTCTACGGCTAGTACTATGATCTCAAACTGCCCAGTTGTTACAGCATGACGAGTAGCAATTTCTGTGAGTAGCGGATGACATTCAGGACTTTGTCGCGTTTCCCGCACTAATAAGCCTGCTGTTAACAATTTATCAATCTGGTAGTTGATGGTGTTAGTAACCCAAGGCTTATTCTTTTCATCTAACGCGCCTGTTTTGCTGAGACAACTTAGGAATGAATTTTTGTCTATCGGTGCATAAATTACCGAAAATAACTGGATAATTTTTTGAACACAAGGCTTTAACCCGAAGTATTTCTCAGCGAGTTGTGCTTGTAGTTTTGTGGGATTAGGTGTAAAATTAGTCATGCTATTTATTCAGTTGTTTAAATAGTTCCATTAATTTACGTTTACGCCCATGAGCCGCTTCTAGTTGTGCTCGATAAGCAGACCACTCAGCTGTTTGTCCAAGTTGAAAATAAGCAGTTTTTACTTGTTTTAGCCACTTAACCGCAGTATCATAACGGTCAGCTTTTCCTTGTTCCATAATTGGTTCTGCCCGTCTGCGAGCATTCTCAATCACCCAATCAGGACGATGGGAAACTGCTGCTTCCATGACTCTATGAACCAGTTCTGAAGCATAGTAAGTGTCTCTTTCTACTGTTTTAATTGCATCATCTATTAATCCTTCATGGAGAAAAATATCTACTTTAGCTGTTTGCATTCCCCAATCTGGTTGGGATCGCAGTGTTTGAAGTAAATCTTGTTTGACTGTCAACCAAGTTTCTCCTGCATAGTCTTGAATCTTACCATAATCTCGAATCGATGGTTTGATTTTGAAGGCAATAATGCTGGCATTTAACGCAGTGGCAATATCTGACAATCCTTGTGCTAAATCGCTAGTCCAAGCAGCAAATTCATATAAACAGTTACCTGATAAATTTATACCTGATTGACATATTTCCAACGCTTCAACCAAATACCCATCTTCCCGCAATATTTTTGCCAGGGCAAAACCCTCTTCTGCTGTTTCCATCAGGATTTTAGCCGCTGACATGGCTTCCTCTACTCTTCCCAAAGCTGCTAATTGCGTCAAGTATTGCAGAGTCATTTCTTCTACTAAAGCTAGATTTAAATACTCTGTGTAACGATTTTGACGCTCAAGAATTTGCAAACGAATCAATACTAAATCATCAGCAAAGCTTGGTCGTTCATTTTCCCAAAGTTGTACGGTGTCATCCCCAAGCATTATCTGTTGTAGTGGTTCGTAATCCCAACCTTGACGCAATGCTTCCAAGCTCATACTAAAGTCTGCGCTGATTTCGTCTTGCCATGATTCTAACATTACCTGCAAATCCACCATTTCTGCTTTAGACATCTGTGCAGATAAAATTGCTTCTGTCCACGCACTATCAAGAGGTTCTGCTATGGAAAAACTGTCGTAACCGTAATCTACTAACTCATCCCATTCTTCAGCATAAGTTGCAGTGATAGTTTCAAGAATTGCCATTGCATTATTTCCATCTCCATTTTCTGACAACTCCTGCGCTTTTTCAATTACAGCCAGCAAATCATCTGTAAATGGGTCATCTTCTGTACCATACTCTAATGCTTGCAATCCATCCCGCAAAATCTGCTTTACATGAGAGCGAAATGGTGCGGTATCAATTTTGCGGCGACGGGTAGAAGGCTGTTTTATTGTCGGAGTCGGTAAGGCTATTAAACTGACAAACTTATCAATATCTTCAATTAGTTCTGGTCTATTTTCCACCAGTTCTTGCAGTAATAGCTGAGTTTGAACAAGTGAAAGGCGATTTAATAAGTTTTCCAGCGTCGGACGTTCTTCAATCTTCTCTGATTGATGTAGACATTCCAATAAGGTGGCAACTATATGTTTGCACCAACCATCATCATTATAAGCACAAGTACAAAAAGCCGAGGTAATTCCACCTGCATCATAACCAATACGGACTTTATATGGTGTAATTTCGCTACCCTCTACCTCTGCCTGAATTAGATTGCCTCGTTTTTTTAGCTGTGCGATCGCCCTCCTGCGGTAATATTCTTCACCACGATTATATGATGAAGCGTTGGAGTTGTGGCGTATTATTGCTTCAGAAATTGCTGGAATCGACATATAGCAGTCCTAAATCAGAGCGTGAAAAAACCAAGTATACGTGTCAATACTTGGAAGTTTTGGGGTAAAGGGTAAAAATCCTTGTACATCCTGCTTTCTACACCTTTCCTCCAACAATATTTCCCTAAAACTTACGCAGTATTGGTATACGTGTACATCCTTCTTTCCTGTTCCCTACCTCAACCAATAAGTTTACCAGTAAACCAAAAAGTTTTCCCGCGCATGGCGATCACCGGAGCACGTCGCACGTATCAGCAACAAATTTTAATTTGAGACAAGACATCGAGGTAAGATACATCATACATACTTTCTGAATTAATCAGACAGGAGCTTGCGGTACGGTATGACGCGCTTCAGGTACATTTGGTGATGAGGATGCACTGTCCCCGCGAGATAAGATTAATTGATAACCAGGGATTGGAACTACAAGTTGAAGCAATAGACATCTGGTGAAAAAGAAGTTGAAGAAGGCAGACCTTGATTTGCCCTTGTTTTATTGCCGAAGTGTAAGAGATGCTCGCTTATGAAAACGTTTCCAAAAATGTTCTTTAATGGACAAGTGCAAAGAACTGAAAGGGGTGAAAGCTTGACTTTACCGTACAAAACTTTGATTATCTCTTTATCATTTATGGGAAAGTTAGTAAATCAAAAAAGCAAGCAACGCAATAAAAGTATACAACGTGTCCCAAAATGCAGGTATATCGGCTAACACCCAGATACATACGAGTTGCGATCGCAAGAACACAACCCCCCTTACACACAATACAGACATACTACATTCCAGGAAGTGTCGGGGCGATCACTCCGTTATGGTTCATACGATCGCCCATCTGGAATCATGAGGGGACGGTGCTTGGGGCGATCGCCCCAAAGTTACCACAGAGTTGGAACGAAAGAATCAGGGTTTGAGCCATGTC
>CAZZVG010000157.1:0-8894 GCA_964657295.1 Iningainema sp.
CAAACCTACACTGACTATGAAGTGATCGTCGTTAATGATGGTTCCACTGATAAAACAGTAGAAGTCTTATACCAATTTGGGGATAAGATTACTGTTATTCAACAGAAAAATAAAGGAGTATCCGCAGCTCGCAATGCAGGTATTAGGGTAGCGCAGGGACGGTACATTGCCTTTGTTGATGATGATGATCTTTGGCTACCAAATAAGCTAGAAAAACAGATTGCTTGTTTAGAATCCCATCTCAACATTGGTTTGGTGTATTCAGATATGTTCTGTTTTAACGACAACGGAGTGTTACCCAACACATGGGCAAAAGCAAATCCCACACCTCCCGTTCAGCGGCTTTGGACTTTATTTGCACGTAATTTCATTCCAACATCCACCGTAGTGGTGCATCGAGAATGTCTGGATGCTGTTAGTTTGTTTGATGAAACGTTGACCTCTTGCGAGGATTACGACATGTGGTTACGGATTATCGCAAAATGGCAGGTTCATTTATTGAATGAACCTTTAGTACATTATCGTCTATCTCCAAACAGTATGCAGAATAATGAAAAACGGATGTTAGTTAACTGGTTACGTGTTAAAGAAAAAGCTTTCCACCGTCATCTTCAGTTACAAAAGTTACCTCTAAAATTGCTCGAACAGTGCTTTTTTAATGGCTACTTGAGCCTTGCCTACTTATATATTTGCCGTTATCAAGGTGCTCAGGCTCGCCAAACATTGGAACACTATCAAAAATTTTGTGGCGCTACAAGCGTTTACAAGTGGTTGTGGATGATTAGTTTTCCCCTTCTGATCTCATCACAAACTTCTGATAAAGTACCTGCTTCCATAAAAGAACTAATGCAGAATGGCGAAAAGTAGCCTACCATCTTCTTAAGAGAGGTTATTATATATACTTTAGTGTCTCTCAAGCATTTAGACACAAAAAGTATAAATTTACACTTAAACACCCCACAATCAGTTGTTTACTGATGCCAACTGATGATAAAGAGTAAATAGTCGCTGTTGCATAATCCTTTCATCATACTGCTCAATGATTGTTTGACGCAGTAAGGCTAGATGTTCCCTGCGTTCTACTTCTGGTTGATTTACAATTTTTACAATTGCGGTAGCTAAAGATGCGATATCATGAGGAGGAACCAAAGTACAAAATTCTTCAATAAATGTACTTTGATAAGATGGCAATTGGGCAGTAATAATAGGTTTAGCGCAAGCAGATGCTTCTATAAGAGTAGAAGGAAAGGCATCAACTGTAGGAAAGTTAATAATAGTATCAGATAAAGAATATACAAAAGGCATCATTTCATAATAAAATTGAGGGAGGAAGTAAATTTGTTTACTCAGTCCTAAATCTTCTACACGTTTCCGAAAGTACTCATAGTAGGATTTATGCTCTTTAAAACTACTACGTCCCAACAATATGAATACAAGTATCGTTGGGTGCGCTAGTTGCGATTCGGCGATAGTAAAGGCTTCCAATATTTCGTGTTGACAGTAAACTCGATCCCAACCTCGTGGCGAAAGTAACACTTTTACTTGTTGAGGAAAACGCAAAAGCTGCTTAGCCTTATCTATATTTTCCCCAGTGTAAGGACGAAAGTGTTGTGTGTCTGTCCCCAAAGGAATTAATGCAATTTTTTGCTCGGGCTGAAGCAATGCTTGACATTGTTCCCTCAAAACTGGTGATTCCACAATTACCGCATCAGCAGCTTTCATAACTGAATAAAGCTTTGGAAAAAACTCATCATAAGCGTCAAAAATTTTTGGCTCCAAAATAAAAAAACCCCAAATTGATAAGACCAAAGGATGTATATTTGCCTGAACACAACATTCTAGTTCATAACAAAATCCGTGAGCATGAATAATATTCGGTTGAAATTCTGCCACTATCTGATGTAACTGTGTTACTTGTAACGGACGTAAATTCTCTTTTTCCGTTTCATTTAAATCGTTTACTAAATTTTGTTCTTGCTTTACTTTTTTTAAAACAGAGGGAATAAAACGATAATTTCTCGGTGGTTCTTTTTCATAAAAATCGTATTCTCCAACATACCAAACTTTATGACCATATTGTAACGCCCAATCAACAGGGCGTTTCAAAGCCGTTCCGGGAATACCAAGCATTAATATTTGCATTTTAACTACTAAAAAATTCAAGTAATCGGTTGATGGAATTAGGATGATTTTAGAGAACTATTAATCAATGTTTTAATAGCTAACTTAAAGAAGTCGTGAATCTTTAACCATGTAGCATCTTTGCACCATCTCCAGCAAATTTCCAGAAACTGTTTGCCTTGGTGGGAAATCCCCAGGCACAAGCCTCTCCATGTACATCCCTCAAAGCACAAAAGAAATTGCATTGACGGCAGGAAACTCTCCGGCAATCAATTCCCACTGTTTTCATGTCAAGATGCTACGGATCTCAGCATAAACCTTGTGAGCTTTCGATCTCCCCCCAGTGAGTCTTTTAGTAAAATTAACATAATGTAGCAAAAAATAGTATAATGGAAGAAACAAAAGAAAATTGGAGTGGAGCCGAAAGATGAGCGAAAAACCTTCCTTTGAAGATTTTATCGTGGAATTGGAATTAGGGAATTGGGATAAAGAATACTTAGAGGAATGCTTAACTGATGAAGAATGTCAAAGCATTTGGGGAGGGTATGGTCCTACTAGTTATTCTACTGGGGGGGGTGTTGGAATAACTAGTAATGATGTCAATCTTAGTGTTGATGCTGGTCGTAGTGGTAGTTTTATTGACCTAGGTTTCCGAACTACTTATCGAGGCTAACATTATATGTTGTGTTGAGGTTTAGGACCTAGTGAGTAACATTATATGTTGTGGAACATTTCTTAGGTCAATTCTTAGGTCCAGTAGGCCTACAATACCTCCAATGTGCAACTTCTGTCAAACGCTCTATTAGCTCGGACAAAATTCTCTACCACAACTGCCACTTCGGGACACTCGGATAACTGGCACTGCTCCCACACTTTCAACTGACTAGGTGAGTATTTGTGCTTAGTTTTATTCTGGCTAATTTTATGACCAGCCAGCAGCTTGCTTCCGCAGTGAGAAAGCTTGGCTGGTTTTGATTTTGGTTTATATCTTTGACAAAAGCCCCGGTACTTCTTGGCACATTCATCTAATGTTTTACCCAGTCCTAAAAAAGCGGGATGCCACGCCCTAACGGGAAGTCAAAAATCAAAAGTCAAAAGTCAATTGGTCATAAGTGCCGTAGTTACTAAAATCGTAGAAAAAGCTGCGTCGCATTTGGGCGGCTCTGGGATTACCGTGGATAAGCGCGTAGGGTATTTAATGCTCGTTGTGTATCGGTGGGTGGAAACCCATCACAAAAATACCGCTGTTCCCAGAAGTGCCCTGTACGATTAAGCACCCGGTTGAAGCACATCGCTGTATACCAGTTGAGAAAATGCATGATTTTAGGCAAATCCTCTGGGGTGGCTGGTTCTATCAGGTAGTGTACGTGGTTGGACATAATGCACAATGCGTAAAGTTTGAAGCCATATTTATCCAAACTTTTTTTGATTGCATATAAGAAGACTTCCCGGCATTCCCGGCGCGCTAGGTTGAATTCGCGGTTATTGCAGCTGGTGGTGACGTGGTAAGAGAACCCAGGTTGTAAATTTCGACTTTGACGACCCATTAAATTTCTACTTTGTCATTAGGCGATCGCATCCCTCAAGTCAAGCAAGACGGCATAAAATAACCAAGTTGCCCATACCTGTAATTTCACACCATTAATAAAACCAGTCCATAAATAAGATAATCCCAACAAATGTTTAACTAGTTAAGGTAGCATATAAATTGAATAAAATCACGGCAATTCCTGCGCTATTAAGCTAATACGCATTTAAATTGCATAGTTATTCCTGGAGGTTGTCAAGAGTCAAGAGTCAAAAGCTAAGATTAATCTGGACTCTGATCTTTTAACTTTTGACAGCCTTTACGAAACAATCTGCAAGTTAGGTGCGCGACAGCTTAGAACTGCTTGACCTCACTGAATGTATTATTACCATTGATGCGATGGGCACTCAAACCGCAGGTTTTGATTTAAAAGTTAAGAGAGTAAAAAGAAGAAAGTCATGGATAATACTCAAGCAACCTTAATTTTAATTGAGGCAAAAAAAATTTTAGATACTTTAGGAATTCATTTTTGGTTAACAGATGGCACGCTTTTGGGTTATTATCGGGAAAATGATTTTATCAAACACGATTACGATATTGATATCGCATTGTTTGCCAAAGATTACACTGAAAAAATTGTTGAATCTTTTGCCAACCAAGGGTTTAAAGTTAGGGGGAGAATGGGAACTCAAGCAGAAGGCTTAACATTTTCATTTTCTAAAAATGGAGTCCAAATAGATTTATTTTTTGCCCATGAAGAGAAAGATTATATATGGTATGCCTGCTGGGTGGAAAATTATGAATGGATTGAGAATACAAAAGTGTCAAAATATGAACCTGTTAAATTTGCTTACCCAAAGACAAATTTTAAAAAAATTATATTTAAAGAACATGAATTTAATATCCCTGATGATGTAGAAAAGTATTTAAGTTGGGAATATGGAAAATATTGGCAGATTCCAGAGCCGGACTGGCATTGGACTGCAACAAAAAATCTCATTGATGCCCCTTGGTTACAGCTACCAGAAATATCACTAAAACGCAACTTTAACATAATTTATCATCTTTATATACAAGTTTTACATAGCTTAGTTCAGCAATATAGACGAAACCCTTCAGATCCAGATATATTGTCTGCATTACAAAAGGCTAGAAAACAAAATGCTGATTTCTGGATGAGCATCCCACCTGAGGAAATTAAAACTACATACTCAGGGCTTATGAAAATGTCTCATCAAATTTTAAGGAAAAGCGGTATTCAGAATGAAACCACCGCTACTAGTGAGCTGGATATTATATCTAAGATGCTAAACCAAGCTCAAGAGCGCAACCTGGAGCCGAGCCAATATTTACTCGCAGCTTTGCTTTACATTCGTCCCGACCAATTGCAATTGCAGAAGGATACCGATACGGTGCGGATAACGCTTGATCGTCCCAATCCCTGAAAATTTGCACTTTTTATATACTTACTTCACTAAACCTGGTAGTCTTAAACAGGTAAGGATGGATTGTATTAATGCGAGCGCAAGTGTAAAAACTCAATTTTTAATTGACAAATACTGATGTCATAAAATGAAGGCAGACCAGAGTCAATTCAAAGTAATCATTTTGGCGGCAGGATATGGCAGGAGAATGCGCCCCCTCACCTACCAAACTCACAAAACCCTATTGCAGATTGGTGAGAAAACAGTTCTGCAAAGAATTATTGACGGGATACTTGAGTATCACCTCACTGATATTACCATTGTGACAGGTTATCGGGTTGCAGAGATAAAACAGCATGTCGAGCAAAATTATCCCGATTTAGCTATTAACTACGTTCATAACGAAAGATATGAGGAAACAAACAATATTTACTCCTTATCTTTAGCTTTACAAAATTTGTGTATAGATCAGGATATTATCCTGATTGAATGTGACTTAATCTTTGAACCTGCTATTATTGATCGTTTACTGAAATCGCCGTATAAGAATGTTGCTTTGGTCGATCACTACAGAAGTGGTATGGATGGGACGGTAGTTACCATATCGAAACAAAAAATCATCACCAATGTTATTCCTCCCCATCTCCAAGACGTTGACTTTGATTTTCGTGACAAATATAAAACTTTAAATATTTATCGTTTTTCTCAGGAATTCTGCAATCGTTCTTTTGGAAAAATACTCCAATACTACGCTCAAACCATTGATGATAATTGCTACTATGAACTGATTGTGGGATTAATTATTTACTTACAAAAAGAAGATATTTTTGTTGAAATTGTAGATGAGTCAGAAAAATGGGCTGAGATTGACGATCCTAACGATCTAAGAATTGCTCATTTTATCTTTGATAAATCTAAGCAGAAGACTATTTTAGATAGTTCTTACGGAGGCTATTGGAACTATAATATTCTTGATTATTGCTTTATCCGCAATATGTATTTTCCTACCAGTTCTGTTTTATCTGAAATGAAAAACAACCTGGTATCTCTAGTTCAAAACTATGGTTCTACCCAAACTATTCTCAACCAGAAACTTGCTACCTATCTTTATTGTCAAGAGGAGAAGGTTACTGTTCTCAATGGTGTTTCCCAAGTTTATCCGATTGTAGAACAATACTTAGCTGAATTTATCGGCTTGCTTCCTAGTCCTACATTCGGTGAGTATAGTAGAATCTTTCCTAAAGCTATTACATACTCAGATCGAGTAGGAATAGATACTACAGAAATTCTTGAAAAAGCTCAAAACTGTGATTTTATTGTATTTGTCAACCCTAATAACCCCACTGGTTCTTTACTAGAAACAAAATGGATCTATAATTTTGCAGCTACTCATCCTGATAAAATAGTGATTTTAGACGAATCATTTATTCATTTCTCCGACCAAGAAAGCATTTTACCTTTACTCGAAAACGCTCCTCTATCTAATGTAATTCTACTAGTAAGCTTAAGTAAAATACTAGGAGTACCAGGTATTCGCTTGGGTTATGCTTACACTGACAACCAAGCTTTTAATGCTTATCTCCACAGCCACATACCCATTTGGAATATAAATTCTTTAGCTGAATACTTCCTAGAAATTATCCTGAAACATCGAGAAGCGATAAAAGCATCTTTCCAAAAAACTAAAGAAGACCGCGAACAATTTGCTAAGTCACTAAGGAACTTTCCTGGCGTTAAACAAGTTTACTCTAGTGGCGGAAATTTTTTACTGCTTTGTCTGGACTACGATAATAGCTTTAAAGATAACTTGATCCAAAAATTATTATCCGCACATGGTATATACGTTAAAGATGTATCCAGTCACTTTAGTAGTAAAAAAAGTAAAAAATTCTATTTAAGACTAGCTGTTAGAAATACTGCTGACAATCAGATTTTTCTCAAAGCTTTTCGAGAGGTTGTAGCTAGTTTCAAAGAAAATACAAGTATTTTTGTAAACTATAGCAGTCCTATTTGAGTTATGAACATATTGCTCCGTTAAGGTTGCCCGACGAGATACGTGCAAGATGGGACACAATGCAAAGTTTTATTAAGATGCTTGCAACTGGAGTTTAGACTAAAAGTCGGCGATCGCTACCATAACAGTTCAAATGTACTAAAAGATAGAAGTTGGGTACAGGTATAAAAAAATAGAGGAGAGCCTGAAGTGGCTAAATATGAAAATGATAATCATGTAAAGGAGAGAGAAGCGAGCAAAGCTCGCTTCTCTCTCCTCCTCTCCCAATATTTGATTATTATTATCAGCTATTGCCACAAGAAAAAGTGGTCGCTGTTTGTGAAAACGACCACTTTATGGTCAATGCTGAAATTTGGAGAAAAAATCAGCTTGACCATGACAAATGCATATTCCAAATTAAATAAAGGATGTGCTTGCTGAATGGCAATACACCCACAGGCTTCCTGCCTGTGGCTACAGAAATTAAGCCTGTATGCGCAGGCTAAAATTTCTGGCATTTTGCTTTATACTTTGCACTTATAGTAGACCACAATATGACAGTAAGGGCGGGGTAACCCCGCCCCTACAATGTGGTCAATTTAACTTTGATAACTTATCCCTAGCCGCTACAATTTTCAACAGATGCACAATTTTGCTTGCAAAATCAACTAATATGAGCAAAAAGTTACATTTTGCAAGGCGTAAAAGCCTCGTTAATTGATAGCCTAGTCCTGAACCTTTGTATTTTACTGTTAATAACTATTATTATCTTGATTATTTTAGCGCCGTAAGTTTTTATGTCTACAAAATTACCATTAAATCCAACCCTGCGTACTGTTCTTGTGGCTCTTACCATTGGATTCGTTGGGTGTAACAATGCACGTAATTTGGCAAACACCTCTTACACGACTACCAATACTGCTACGTTGAACAATAATCTTCCCCGAGTCGTAGCAACTACAAGCGTATTGTGTGATTTAACCAAACAAGTTGCAGAAGAGACAATAAATCTCACCTGCTTAACTTCCCCTGATACCGACCCTCACCTTTATCAACCCTCGCCAGCAGACCGCAAATCCATTGATCAAGCTAAACTTATTTTCTTTAATGGTGACAATTTTGAACCAAGTGTGTTGAAATTAATTAAAGCAAGTAAAAACCGTGTACCGAACATTGCAGTTGGTCAGCGTGCCGTTCCCAAACCACTACAATCTAGGGAAGGCGGCAATAACGTACCTAACCCTTATGTTTGGCACAATGCCAAATATGGTATCAAGATGGTAGAGGTAATAAGCAGTAACTTGAGTAAAATATTACCTAAAAATAAGTCAATTTATAACAGCAACGCCAAAAAAATCAACAATGAACTGACCCAACTGGATGGTTGGATCAAGTCACAAATTGCTACTATTCCCACAAATCAACGCAAGTTAGTGACAACCCATAACGCAATGAGTTACTATGCGCAAGCTTATGGTCTTCAGGATGCAGGTGCTTTAGAAGGTATTAACGTATCGGCAAAACCCACCACTGCACAAGTAAAAAAACTGGTTCAAAATATCACACATGCGAAGATACCGACAATTTTTGCTGAAACTACAATTAAATCTAATTTGATTAAGTCTGTAGCCAAAGAAGCGAAAGTGAAAGTTTCAAAAAGGGAACTGTTTGCCGATGACTTAGGTGCGCCAGGAAGCGAGGGGGACACCTACCAGAAAATGATGGCTGCTAATACACGCACAATTGTAGAAGGGTTAGGGGGAACTTACCTTATATTTGAACCAAAAATTTTGAAGTAGGCAAAGAGTTAGTTGTTGCTTGTTAGTGG
>CAZZVG010000158.1:0-8891 GCA_964657295.1 Iningainema sp.
TTGAGTCTGTTCTTCCAATGTACCAACCTTAACTGAGGTTAATTTCGGGATTGCCTATTTTTTCTGGTCAACATTTTTAAATTCTTGAATCATGTTTAATAGTTGTACTTTAAAATCCTGGTCATTTTCCAACTTTACTGGTAATGTTGATATCACTGTTGCTAAAATGTGGTACGCCTCAGGTTGCGTTATTTCTTCGTCTAGTGATTGAATATATTGAGCAAAGTCTACCACTTCACACATTACCTTTTCTAAAGCGATACTCATTTCATTGGAAACGTATTCAGTTCCCTGTGCAGTAGTGACATATGCACTTTCATCCTCATTTAGTTGGATAAATGCGTTTGATTGTTCGCTCATTTTCTTCGGAAATTATCAACGCTTAAAATCTTCTCTTAATATTTGTAAATTTGTGAACTTTTTTAGATATTTTTAATAATTTAGTCCCAGAAATAGAAATCATGCAGCCCTTTACTAAAGTATTAAAGCCAGTTGCCAAATCGTAATCTGGTTTTTACCCCGTCTATTAAGCCTGATAGTGTTGGCGTAAGGCACGGTGACCCCAATAACTAATTGCCTTGGCACATGTGCGTCTCGGCACAGGTTTGCCGCTAATAGGACTTACGCATTGACAGAAACATGGCTATGTGCATTTAGACCCACCTTTTGCTGAAGGTGTTCGAGAATGAAGTCACGAGCGACCTGAAGAGACAAACTTCTTTGGATTTCATACCAATTTTCAATTAACTCTTCGGAACGCATTAATTCCAATTGTGTAAACGCCCGGATTGCACTAAAAAAGTGAGTTTTAATTGCTGAGGTTGTTCTTACCCTTGCGGGTTCGCCAGTCGCTACAACGGGGGGAACCCCCGCAACGCGCTGGCTCACCATGAATCGCTCAATTCCACAGACTTGCTTAATAGCCCTGTGGTTACATTCAATTCCCCAATGGATTGAATGTAATTCCTTAAATTCTGTTCTTGAGATTGACAAGAGTGGATCTTTTTCAGGTATGTACATAATATAATATCTATAAGTTTCGTTTTTGAAACTTTTACGAAATACTTTTACCTGACCAAAGCTTTTAAGATACACTATTAAGCCATCTTCGGGAATTTCTAAGTTTTGAACTTGGGTAAAATTCTTGCCATCAATTGAACATGAGCGATTTTTAGCTATGCCAGTCAAAAACCTCAATTCCTTTTCTTTAAAGAACTTCAGGTTCTTTTTACTGGAATACCAAGCATCAGTTGTTACTGTTTGCGGCTTTAATCCCCAATTCAAAACTTCAGTTATCATTTCTAGTAAATAATCATTCTTGGTCTTACCTACCTGTTGATTATAGATTCGATAGTTCACAGGTACAGATTTCCCTGACACATCGGTGTAATACAAGTTAAGAAGGCAGAAGTACGAAGGCAGAAGGCAGCTATGTATCCCCATAACTAAAGTCAGGGGATTTAAAAAGGACGCAGTATTTCTTGCGCTACGGGTCTCGAAATACATATTTTCTTTGTTTTCCATAAATGAATTTAGGGGCTTCAAACCCTTATGGCATCGGGCACATCCTTAAATGTCTTCCCTTCTGCCTTCTGCCCTCTGCCTTTCTTCGGTGATTAACTGAATACCCTTAACTGTACGATGATGTTTTCCTGAATAGAAATACCCGATTAATTCTACTAATTTTTGCTCACTATATGGTTTGTCAATTATCGTATCATCTCCACTTATTGTCCCACCTATTAAGTTAATATGAGGGATCACTTCATCAAATAAATCATGACGGCTCATACTGTTCGCGTAGTAAAAACCTGTTAACACTATCATGGGACAAATCTCCCATAATTTCTGCTAAACGTGTGCATCCTGGATGTTTTGATTCTGCCAATAAAAACAGAGTATAGGTGTTGAGGTCGCACTTGGCAGTCGATGGCTTAGTCGTCGCTCTAATGGTCTTACCCCTAAATCGGCTCTGGACGTAAATTATCTCTCTTTCCAATCTCCTGTGGACTAACGATCGCCTGTTTTTTCCTGCTTCCTCTCACTGCATATCTTATAAATTTTGTCAATGCGTAAGTCCTATGTTCGTTGTTTGACAGATGGGTTAACAGCCCAGGAATATGAGCCACGGGGTAAAGCAGCGAAAGAAATTATGGCATTATACAAGTGGATGTGTACACACGTGTGACTGTGTTTTGACTTATGGTTAAGAAACCCAAAGACTTGAAAAGCGCTTTAGGTAAGGCATCTGAGCCACCTCAGCCTGATAAGAAAGTAGAGAAAATTCCGGATAATCAACCTAAATATCCAGTAGCACAGAGCCGCATAGGAACAAGGACAATTGCAGGGCATTTCCCGGTAGAGGTGGCTATTCAGTTAAAAAAATTAGCTGCCAGTGAGGATGCTACAGTGCAGGATTTGCTCAGTGAAGCGCTTAATTTATTGTTTGAAAAATACGGCGAAAAACCGATTGCCTAGTAATTTTATCAACTAAACACCAATGCAATGACACTAATCGATTACTCTTCGGTTTATAAAAATTATGCAGTATAATAAAAAGATAACGGCATAACTTTTATAAACTATGACCCAAACAGAATTTGGGGTCATGCCGAAATACATGGCAAATGGGACACGTTGCGAAGAATTGTTACAGTGATTATCTTCTTAATTTACTGACTTGTCCATAAATGATAAAGGACGCTCAAAGATTGGATACGGTATCATCAACTCTCCAACCCATTCAGCACCTCAAACTTGCCCATAAATGAGCATTTATGGAAATGTTTTCTTTCTCAAGAGACACGCAGAAGTTGGTTGAAAAATTACCGTAGCTCAAGGGTTTCAAGAATATGCGTTACATAACTTTACAAAGTCTCCCATTTGCCATGTATTTCGGCATGACCCCAATATGCAGAAAATATAATTCAGGTATTCTTATTACTCAGAAAGAGGATAGAAAAAATGTACGTAAGTCATGCCAATAACGAAGATGCAGCTACTAGAATGAATCACTCGCAGGAAATGCAAGTAAATAGTTCTTTTTAAGGATCTCCACTTATTTGAGCCAGTTTTAGCGAAGCGGTGACCGAGCGCTACTACGAGAAGTACAACTCTGACCCAGGGGTACAGTGCGCTCGGTCAAAAACTGGCGTCGGGGAGTCCGGAGGGGCAATGCGCCCCTCGTGCAATCATAACTAAGCAGATTGTTGTTAGCTAAGTGAAATCATGTATTTTACAGTACTTTATGATAAAGTAATGCCCAGTTATTATCATTCGTAAAACTTACACTTGTAATAACTTTATTGTTTGTAGAAGGATTCTTGACATTGTTTTGTACGATTTCATTTATCTCATCAATCAGATTTTGTGGAATGCCTTGAGTTCTATAGGTGCCATTACCACTAGAAATCACTATAAAACTTCCATTAGGGCTAAATGCAACAGTACTTATAATCTCATTTTTCATTTTAGATGAAAGGTCAGCCACTATTTGTGGCGAAATATTTTCACTCACAGAAAATTTATTGAGATCATATACAAATATAAAACTTCCATTTGGCCCAAATGCAATTGCAAAGAATTCTCCATGTTTTGTCCTTATATCTGAAAGTGCTGTAACCGCTTCTTGTGGTAGATTTTGACTAGCAATATAGTTTGTATCAGAAGAGCCGTAGATAATTACCCACTCTCCAGTGGGTGTGAACGCAATATAATCAATATTTAATTGTTGTTTATTTAAATCTGAAAGTTTATCAAGGATATCTTGTGGAAGATTGTGTGAAATATAACCATAATTACGATAGATGATTACCCACCCTCCGTTAGGAGCGAATGCAATCTGAGAAGGACTGATACCTTTATTAGCTAAATCTTGAAGTGCATTGTTTACTTCAACTGAAGTTCCTACGCTAGTAGTAGAATCAGCTAAAGCTTTTGAAGAATTTACTACGATAGGAGATAAAACACTTATCGCTATTGACACACTTGCAACAAGACTACTGCCAGTTTTCAAAAAGTTCCGTAGTGAAAAATTTTTAGACATCATCGTCCTCCAGGTAGGTACAAAAATTGGGTGTTGTTGTGTATTTCGGTATTCTCCCACTAAAGAGCGTTGTGTTGTCAATGTACAAAAGTGCAGTTATGTCCTTACGGGGGTTTACCGAAATACGTGGTAAATAGGACACGTTGTAAAAACCCTTGATATACCGTGGTTTCAATTCAAAGCTTTAGTGTCTCCCTTGAGGTCAAAACATTGCCAAAAAGAACAGAAAATCGGCAAGTTTAAGGAACTATTGGGGTAGACGGGTGGTTTTACCGTACCAACTTGTGATTGCTCCTATATCATTTATGGGGAAGTTAATAAATTTAAAAGCAATTATTGCAATAATTCTTTGTAAAGTGTCCGATTTTACATTTACTTCGGCATACCCCCAATTTTAGTTCCAACCTGCCCTTTGGTGAGCTAGCGCATGCACCATTATTCAAAAACTTGTAGTGATAATGTTGCAGGTTATGCCGTCTAATAAAACGCAACGGCATAACTTTTAAAGCCATGACAAAAACAAAATTTAATATCAAAGAACTGGTAAAAAAAATTGAGCGATTAGCAGAATTGCGATCGCAACTCATAGCTAGTGGTATTGCACCATTAGGCGCGTGGATTCATGAATATACTATCCGCCGTCATTCAAAAAACGGCGTGGAGGAGTACTACTACATTAAATGGCAAGCTAGTGACCCAATTTTTAAGCGAAATCCCAAAAAAAATGCTTTACCAATCAAAAAAAACAAGAACTCACAATACACATGTCACCAGCATAACTGCTATCGGGATTTTTGTTAACAGATTGGGCAACAGCAGGGCTTAACGTCCCAACTGCTGTAAAACGTGGTGTCTATACTGTTCACCAAAGTCTGATAATTAAGTTAGTGGGATGCCTCACCTCAGAGGATGCACAACAGCTTGAACAGTCTTTATGCGAGTGGTTAAGCTTGTTAAAATCAACAAGAGGTAAGTAGGTAAACAGAATTAATTACACGGTGTCCGCCGCGCTCTTGAGTGCGCAGCGCTTGGGATCTTTCGGGGTGGGCTGGGATTGCTTCGCTTCGCTCGCGGCGGACTGTAATTAATTTTGTGTAGTTACTTATGAATTTATTTGCTAACAATGCCTGACCATTGCACTTTTTTCTGTTTTTCCCGACGATAAGAAAAGAAATGCTCCGGAGTTTGGTAAGTACAATAAGGGGCATAAGCAATCTGTTCGGAACTAATTCCCAACATTTCCATTTGTAAGGCATTCACGCGCCGCACATCCAACCGTACCCGTCCTGGTTGTGGATCTGGCAGTAAGGGGGAATTTGGTAGCTCGTGTAATGCATCCACAATTGCTTTTTCTCCACTGTGTGGTATAATGGTGCTACCGACTTCTGCGGCTACCTGATCGGAGACTTGGTAAACCTCACCCGCGATCGCCGGTCCCATTGCAATTAGCAAATCTTCAAGTTTGCTGCCTTGGTTTTGCATCCTAGCGATCGCTTGCGGCACAATCTTACTCGCAGTACCACGCCAACCCGCATGCACAGCTGCTACCTGTCCCCTTTTCTGACAAGCAATTAGCACAGGTGTACAATCAGCCGTCGCTACCCAAACTGCTTGTAAAGGTTGGTCACTCACTAACCCATCTCCCTCTACGAGATCCTCACCATCCGTACCTGTTGCAATTTCTTGTGGAGTGAAGACGGCATTGCCATGTACCTGTTTTAAGCGATAAGCTGAAGCCTCTGGATGCAGTACCTTTGTGAGTTCCAATGGCGTTCGAGGCCAAAACTGCTGGGTAAAAAAGCCGTGAGTCCAAGGTTCCAGTAGACTACAAGTCAGGTAGGGAAGTTCTTCCCAAGTACGCCAGTGCCAAGTGTGCATCGTCAACCAAACCTAGAAACAAAATAAAAATCAGCCAATTGATCCTAGCTTGAACAAGTAAAATTAGGTTAACTGTTGTGGGATTGAATCGGCAAAAATTGGAAGCTGCCCTCCATGCAGGGCGTCAGTTTACTTATTTACCATTTTCTTTGCATCTTTTTGAGCAAGTATCTTCAACTAACCAAGTCCTCTGGGAAAAGCTAAAATCTGGGGCTGAACCAGGATGCGTAGTCATTGCCACTCAACAGACAGCTGGACGGGGGCAATGGGGTCGCCAATGGATTTCTCCCGTCGGGGGATTGTATCTTTCAGTGGCGATCGCACCCAAACTAGAGGCTATCAACAGCTACCAACTAACTTTGGCTACAGCTTGGGGAATTGCCAGACAGTTGCGATCTGGTGGCGTTCCGGTTGGGATTAAATGGCCCAACGATTTAGTCTTGATTTCAATCCCCGA
This sequence comes from Iningainema sp., assembly GCA_964657295.1. GTDB lineage: Bacteria > Cyanobacteriota > Cyanobacteriia > Cyanobacteriales > Nostocaceae > Rhizonema. The sequence continues at coordinate 6,381 of CAZZVG010000158.1, forward strand.
GCGGGATTCATACATAAAAACCGCCACCATAGATACCATACCACATTCTCGTACTCCTGATGTGTTCAACACAGATGAAAACAGCTATAACTACAAGAAGCTGGGCGGCATTTTGACTGAAACAAAAGTACACAAAGGACAAATCACTCAAGCAGTGATTGGGGTGGGCATAAACTGGGCAAACCCAGTACCAGAAACCGGAATTAATTTAGAAACGTGGCAAGCAAATCAGCATACTAAACCAATTTCAAGTCTGGAAATGCTAACTTCTCTAGTTTTACTAGGAATAGAATCCGGTATACTATGCCTATTCCAAGAAGGAGTAGATATATTATTATCTAGATATTTAGAGTTACTAACAAATGTAGGTGAGCGGGTAAATGTCAATAATTTTGCCGCCACCGTAGTTGGTGTAACTCACACTGGGGAACTTCATGTTCGCATGGAAACATCTGAACTGAAAACAGTAATAACACCAGAAATTTACCTCCAGCCCGGTACAATCAGTTTGGGCTACCGTAAATCCTCTAAGTAACCAAGAGGCTGTTTAGGCTACTTACAAACAACACAACCAGAACCAATGACGCAGCGCAATAATGGCGATAACCATTTGCACCACCCATGGCAGCGATCGCTGCCAGCACAGAGTCTCTGTTGGCTTAGCAGCCTCAGCCTGCTGAGCAGCGGCTTCGTGTATGCCCAAGAAGCAGCAATAGACAACATCGTTCCCACTGTTGAAAATTCCGGTTCGGCAGCAGTTGTAAATAAAGTTAGAAAATATATTGTTGAGCCTCATCGCAGTGCCTCAGCACCAGAATCGGCTTCACAGCCAGAATTTGCCCAACGCCGAGCTAGACTCAGACAGAGACTAAGTAAGTTAGAAATTTCCCAGCAAGCAGAGCCAGTCAGACACTCTCAACCCAAAAATGACGCTTCAACAGACGAGGTGGTGGTCAGAAAGTCAAGACCCCAAGTAGAAATTTCCGCGCCCACGTCGGGTGTTAGAAGTTTGAGAGCTAAATTAGAAGCTTCGCGGCGTGCTCCTGTAACCGCAGCGACGCCAACTGCTCCTCGCTCGGATGACGAGAAAGTTCCCCAAGCAACAAAACCGTCAAACAACTCCAATAGTACTGGCAGCGGGACTGCGGAAAAACCCAAAGATTTCAACAACGCCTATATTGACCCCACAGATTACAGCACAAGTGCCACTCATAAGTATGAAGCACCATTATCTGTGGTGTTCACAGAACGCTCCGGTGGTTGTCGAACAATATTGGCACAAGGTGTTTCCGGCAGTTGCGTCAAATCACCCCTGATCTCCTCTCTTCGTCAGCGTCTAGCTGATGCCGATCCGAACCTACCTACCAAACACGTGCCCAGTTGGATCAGCAGAAGTCAAACTGCGCATTTAGTCAACGTTACCCCAGATCGGCGTGTTTCTCCCAATGAAACCAATACCAACAGTGGATTGCATTCCACTCGGATTGCGAATAGTGGAGACAACACTCCCATACATTCCACTCGCATTGCGAATAGTGGTGTGACTAAGAGCGACTGGCACCCGAATCGGTTTATCCCCAACAATTTTACCCCCACAACGACAGTTAATTCGGCGCCAAACGCACCTACCGGTGGTGCTTTGCCCGCGCCGATGACCTCTGACAACCTCGCCCCCCGCCCCAGCAATGTGGCTTACAACATCCCACTGGCATCAACATTGCCACAAATTGCTGATGCAGGCAGATTGGTTTATGGTGTTGCGGGATTGATGTTTCCCCTTTCTGTTCCAGCGCCGATTACTTCTTTGTTTGGTTGGCGCGTTCATCCAATCACAGGCGATCGCCGTTTCCACGCTGGAACTGATTTGGGTGCGGCAACGGGAACACCTGTTTTAGCAGCCTACCGTGGTCAAGTAGAGATGGCTGACTACATGGGCGGCTACGGCTTAGCCGTTATACTTAACCACAACAGTGCTCAACAAACACTCTACGGTCACATGTCAGAAATCTTTGTTCAACCCGGTCAGTGGGTAGAACAAGGAACTGTGATTGGGCGAGTTGGCAGTACTGGTAATTCCACAGGTCCTCACCTACACTTTGAGGTGCGTCAGTTGACAGCAGAAGGGTGGGTTCCTGTTGACCCAGGCGTTCAATTACAGTCCGCCCTCAGTCAATTGGTTCAAGTCTTGCAAACAGCTCAGACAACTCAGACAACCCAGCAACCAGGTAGCTAAATTAAACTCATCCCACTCCTTTTAGGAGGGGTGGGAGCCACGTGGGCATGGGGCATCGGTGCGCGTCCTATGACGCCCTTCGGGTGACGCTCGTTCCGACGCCGGAGTACCGGCTAACGCAACGCTTACGCTACCGCTTCGAAGATCGCCAGTTGCCTACGGCGGGAAACCCGCCTCATGCGCACGCTCACTCACCAGTCGCCTCTGTCGGGAGACCCTCCTCATGCGCGCTGGCTCAAATTTCGCGTCTCTACAAGGATGGAAGGTAACGCATAATT
>CAZZVG010000159.1:0-8852 GCA_964657295.1 Iningainema sp.
TTACGCCCTGAGAGCTTTTTTTACTCAATTGCCGACTTTTCAAACATCCTCTTAGACTGATTTTCAATGTGAATTAAAAAATAAATCTCCTGCTGCTGATAACGCACCTGCGCCAGCAAGTCTATTTCCTTCTTTTCCCCAGAAGTGACATCAGTAAACACTTCCTGGGGGAAAAATCGAATTGAATCGCGGTCTATTTTGCTGACTACTTGGGGCAGAAATAAATCAAGAAATTCAATAAAAAATGTAGATAGTAATTCTTTGAACAGCCGATCATGGTCAATCATACTCTTTCCCTTCTACTCAGAACCACCAACCCTAACACCTACTTAGACGCTTGTTGTCCAACCGTAAGAATTCCTTGTTCACGTTTTTCCCTCGACTAAGAAGCGTGATATCAGTTTTGATATCACGCCTTAAAAATTTGGTACAATATTGTATCAGCTTATGGTCATTATAGATTTATAATAAGCAGAATTAATCATGTCACCCGACCTCAACCAAAGAATGAGGGTTCTGGCGTTCCTCAAGTATAAGTTTTGATTCAGTGGCGGGTGCAGGGTTTTCAGGGATGACGCAATGATAATAGTTTGAGCCTTGTGTTACACGAAAGGAAATTTATCTCGTTCACAACGTTCTTAACGCAAGCCTAGCAAGGAATATACGTTGTTTATGTTTTTTACAACGATACCGCATCTTTTCGCGAAAGTTACGAGAGCCAGCATCAGTACAATGGGCAGATCTCGCATCACCCAACATCGTATAGATTAATTTGCCTCTATCTGGTAAAAGAGCCAGTGTTCGGTGATTGGGTTTTGAATATCGGAGCGCGTACATTAATCTCATGTCTTGTACCCACGTGTTAATACTGAGTTTGTCAGTTTTAAATAAACATATATTTTTGTGTATAAAACGAAAAATAAGGGTTTTTAGCCTGCCAATCACGAATTTACTTGTATAAAAATATATAATTTTTTGTAATTGCAAAATATGAGTCAATAGCATTTTTTCGGAAATGCCATTTTTACTTTTGTAGCTTTATCCATGTGAGAATCAATTACATGAATGCCAAAACTACTAAAGAAATGCACATTAATATTTCAGCTGATTTGAAAAAGCAGTTTCATGCTACCTGCGTTATGCAGTGCAAAAAGATGAATCAGGTCGTCCCTATCGTTAATCCAGCAATGGCTTAGGGCAAACGAAATTTCACAAACTGATAATGAAATAGGTAAGAAGTTACCACCCAAATCATGTTGAATAGCCTCGCTAGTAACAAAGTTAATTATGTAAGAAAAACTTTTCAACTTAATATAACTGGAGCCAATTAATTTATGCAGCAAAAAATCCTGATTTTAGCAGCCAACCCTAAAGACACAACACTACTGCGTTTGGATGAGGAGGTGCGTGAAATCGCTGCTGGACTTAAGCGAGCTAGAAATCGCGATCAGTTTGTCTTAGAGCAGAAGTGGGCAGTGCGACCAAGAGACATTCAGCGAGCGATGCTGGATATTAATCCGCAGATTATTCATTTTTCTGGACATGGGACAGGAGATGAGGGTCTAGTATTTGAAGATGAAACAGGTTCGACAAAGTTAGTCGATGGAGAAGCTCTAGCGGGATTATTTGAGCTATTTGCAGATCAGATTGAGTGTGTTGTTCTTAACGGCTGTTACTCAGAGGTACAAGCAATGGCGATCGCTCAACACATTAATTATGTGATTGGTATGAGCCAGGCAATCGGAGATAGAGCACCAATTGAATTCGCTGTGGGCTTTTACAATGCTCTAGGAGCAGGGCGAACCGTCGAGGATGCCTACAAATTTGGTTGTTCTGCAATTAGGTTAGCAGGTATTCCAGCGCAACTAACCCCTGTTCTTCTGAAAAAGATAAATGAAGTTGAGTTACAAGGATATGACCAAGCCCTGAAGCAGTATGAAGAGGAATTTTCAAAAGCTGTACAGCAGAAATACCCACTCAGTCCGGAAACTCGTCGTCGATTCGAGCGTTTGCGCTCAGATTGGGGAATTAGGGACGAAGATTTAAAAGCAATTGAAACGCGCATTGAAGATATTGAGGAGATTCGCCTAGCTGTTAGTAATCAGTCAATCCAAAATTGTCAGCGATTAGCACAAGCAATTATGCGGCAGATGGGTGCTACAGATTTAACTGCCATTCCATCTCCACACTTTCCCAATGGTAATCTTTGGGAGATTATTCTCCCCGGAACTGGTCTGCAACTCTCAACGCAAAACGCTATTTTTTATTTAAGTAAATAAAAAAAATATACACTCCATAACCACCTCAAAGAAATTACCCAACAAAGAGATGGAGCCTTCTTAATTTTTGCCTCCGTTACCGACAGTTGCCCTCATGGACTAACGCCATTGCAAGTGATTTGGTTTAGTCCCTCGTCTTTGATGGAAATGATTGCAACCCCAGAAAACGAGCGGCTAGTCTGGCTGGCTAGGTTTCTGTTCGGGCAAATTCACGTGGTAGCCTTACCGGGTATGCTACCGTACAAAACCAAGGGGATTGCTAAACTCTTTTTTGGTCGTGAGAACGAATTACAACGCATAATCAGTGGTGAACAAAGAGGGGGAATTATTATTGGTGCCCACCGCAGTGGCAAAAGCTCTTTTCTGGAAAAGCTTAAGGAAAAATTCCAACAATGGGCGTGTAAGGTAATTGGTCCGATTACTTTCTTCGAGTTCCAGTCTTTCTTTAAAGACACTTTAGCACCCTTGGGCAAAGACTTCTCAACGGGAATGAGTCTAGAAGATTGGTCTTCAGCTTTGAAAGCATACAGTCAAAATAAACAGGAAAGCCGCCTTGTTTTTCTGTTGGATGAAGTAGACAGAATGATCCAGGAGGATTTAAAAAGCGGATCGAATTTAGGACAAAAAATGCGGGCACTGCAAAATGAAGGTTATTGTGAATTCTTTCTTGCAGGTCATGCCAAATTGCGGGAAGCAATTGCCATTGAGGGTGGACCATTTTGCAATTTCGCACAAGAAATTACGTTCACAGGATTAACAAAAGAGGCTGCCACAGACTTGATTCAAAGACCCATGAAATTCTTGGGATTTGAGGTGTCTGATGCTCAAGCAAATCGCATTTACGAGGGTACATCTGGTGTAGCAGTCTTAATCCAAGAGTTTTGCCTCAAACTGCTGGATGAGCTTCGTTTAAGTGGTGCATCGGAAATTAGTGATACAAACATTGAAGAGGTTGAGCAATCTCCAGATTTTCTGGATATTGTGTTTGAACATTACAAATATGGTCAAACATGGGATTCTATGGCAATTACTCTCTTGACTGCAATGAAGGGAGAGGTACAAAGAAAGGATATTACTGAAGTTTTCAAAGAGCATGGGATCGTTTTGTCAAGAGTTCAACTTGATAAGGCGCTGGATTTTCTCAAACAATTTGGTGTCTTGGAAAAGTTAAAAAATGCTCATTTTCGCGTGTTATCTGGCTATTTAACTGACGCCATCAAAACTAATGACCCTGATTCCCTTTTGGAATCAGAGTTAGGCAAAGGGAGGGCAGGCTAATGTCGGTCCTAATTGATCGCCTACAGTTGAGAAAAGATTTATGTGAAATTCTGAAATCAGATTATGTTGCCTTATTAGGGCAACGTGGCAGTGGTAGTAAAACACTGGTTAATTTGATTATCAGGAATGAATCTCCTTTAGCTGGCATGAAATTCATTGCTGTGGCTCTCCCTCAAGCAGAACAAAACAGCGATCGCTTCATGGAGATATTCCTAAACAACTTAATCAATGCATCTACTCAAATTCCTCCACAAGCAGAGCTAGTTAAAAAAGTTAGGCAAACAGTTCAGCAAGAGGCAGCATCTCCCATTATCTCCCGCGTGAGAAGTGTTCTAGATGTTTTGGAAAAAACTTGTGCTACGAATTATTTAGTAATTGTTTTACATGCTTTAGCTGATGTTTCAGAGCAGCCATTAAAAGACTTACTATTATTACTACGGGAATATCATAAGCAAATAGGAATCCTTAACTTAGGTGGTGAAAAACTGCGGTTTCTGGTGGTCGGAAGCGCTCGTCTCTGGAATCTTTGCTGTCATAAACCTTCTGATTCAGAATCTCCTTTCAATATCGCCAAACGAGTTTTTCTTAGGGGTCTTTCTTATCAGGAGGTTCAAAGGAAATTTAAGGAACTTGGAATTGAACAAGCCGTAAAGTTAACAGATTTGGTTGATGGAGTTCCCTCACTGGTTGAATTAATCAGTAAAGAAACAGAAGATTTTGAAGATTTATCTAGTTGCTTCGATCCTTTGGAAGACAGTTGGAACTCTTTGTCATTTCCTGCTCAACAAGCCTTAATAAATTTAGTAGAGTTAGCCCAAAAATTTCCTAGCTGTAAATTAGATAATCAATGTCCGCACATTGCCAAATTTGAGGATTCAACAATCTGGCAAAAAGCATTTTGGAGAGGATTTTTAAAACTAAGACACCGAAAATTAACTTGGCGTTCTCCTGTTCATCAGGCATTCGTCATAACCCAAGCACAAATAGAGACAGATATGTCTAAGTCTACGCTACTGAGAAATAGTTTGCTAGAGCGAGTAGAAAGCCTAGAAGAAACTTTAAAAGGTCTAATGAATGCTAGAACCTTAGCTGAATGTACGGAGGAATTAGTCTCTCTTGCTGTGCATTCAGGTAATGCTGAGTTAGTTCCTTTATTGGAGATGATGCTGGAGCGCAAGCCAAGAAGTACTATCTTTGTGGAGCTAAAAAAAATACCAGTGAACTCTCCTAAACAAGGGATTAGAGACCTAACAAAGTTAACAACACAGCCTCAAGCATCTTTTAACAAACTTCTGATTGAGGCTGTATTGGTTAGAGTTGCTCACGATATCAGGATGGAGAAAGATCAACAGACAATTATTGTGTCACATGACGGTAGCACTATTCCTTATAATTCCAAGCAAGAGTTACCAGAGGATCAAGAAGCTATATTGGAAAATATGAATTTATCCGGTCAACAACGTAAAAAATTAACAGATGCTTTACTGGATGCTTTTCCTGATAAGGCATCACTAGAGCAAATGTTATTATTTGAATTAGATAAAAGTCTAGATATAATTGCAGGCGGTAGTAATTTACAAGACATTGTTTTTAATTTAATCAAAACATCAAAAGCTGAGAATTGGATTGAAGATTTAATTAACGCTGCACTTAACTCAAACCCTGGAAACCAACTCTTAAAAGATGTAGCTAATAAAGTATTGCCAAATCAAAGTCCAATGAAGTACCAAGATTTTAAAATATTAGTTAGTGAAAATAAGAGGATTCGCGCTTCCTCAGAACAAGGCGAGGTATCTAGCGAATTATTGTTGGATATGGACAGAATTAATCGGACATTAAAACTTATTCAGCAGAATCAGACAGATGCGGATTTGCTCAAAGTACTAGGTAACGAACTTTACCAAGCACTCTTCCCCAACCAAATTAACGCTCGATTCCATGCAACAATGGCTGGGGCACGAAACGTGCGCTTACGCTTGGTGTTTGAATCTCCTGAACTAGCTACCTTACCCTGGGAATTTCTCTACGACAAAGAAACAAACACCTTTCTAGGAAACAACACTCAAACTGTCCTCTCTCGCTATATTGATGTTCCCCTGCAACAACGCGACATCAAGGCCGCTAGCCTACCCCTGAAAGTCCTGCTAGTCATATCCAGCCCTATTAACTTAACCCGATTGGATGTTGCTGAGGAAGAATGCCTGATCCGTGAATTATGTCTGGTAGCATTTTAAATAACAACAACAACAACAGCGTGCCTGAAATTGGACGTAAATCCATGTTGTTAACAATTAAGTCCCGTTATGCACTTTTTCGTTGACAACGTAAACACCGATATTAGAATTAGGTGTAAATCAAAGTGAGCGTCAAGGCATCCTCCCAATCTTCAACGTTGTAGAAAATGACAACAAAGTAAAACATTTATTCTGTAAAGAATGTAGACGTTGCAAACGACATAACTAGAAGCACTGGCAAAACACATAGATGCTGGTCAAATTGAGTTAGATGTGCTAAGAGAAGCCACCATCCGCAACATTAATCAAAAGCTGCGTGAAAAACCTTACAACGTCTTTCATTTTATCGGTCATGGTGTCTTTGAGAACAACATAGGCTCCATTGCTCTCGTAGATACCGATGGTCAATACAAATTGTTGGATGATCGGGATTTCTCTAACTTCTTCTTGGGCAACCGTAGCCTAGGATTAGTTTTGCTAAATTCCTGTCAAGGTGCGGCAGTGTCTTCGCAGCAAGTATTTGCAGGCATAGCACCTAACTTACTGCGGCGAGGAATACCCGCAGTAGTCGCCATGCAATATTCGATTCTCGACACCACTGCTAAACTGTTTGCTGACGAGTTCTACCGCACTCTTGCTTTAGGTTGGCCCGTAGACGCAGCCATCCAAACCACCCGCAACGCCATTTCGATGGAAGTTGGCTTAGATAAGCCTGACTTTGCCACACCAGTGCTTTATATGCGAGCTAAGGATGGAATAATCTTGAGTGGATTATAGTCGCTCCGATCCATCTCTACCCTCTTGAACCAACAGATGGAACTAAGTGATGATAAAAGACCCCTTCGTATTATGAAATTATTTACTCTACTTATCTAGTAAACCGCAGATGTTTTCAGTCTTTGCACGTCGTTTTTGGCTTTCGTTTGGAGTAGTTATTCTGCTTGCATTTACGTTGCTTCCAGTCAAAGCACAAGAATCATCTCTAATCCCTTCATCTTCCAGCATTACTGAGTTATCCTTACAGCTACCTGAGCAACAAATTAATCAAATTGCACCGCTGACAAGTGAAATGAGGGGAGTTAATGCTCTTGTCGCTACAGCACAGCTGAACACTGCATTACTTCAAGATCAGTTAAATAATCTTGACCTGGACGCCGCCCAAGGTAATGTCGGGATCGGAGTTTTGGATCTTAATAGCGGCAAAAGCTGGTTTCTCAAAGGTAAGCAGCGCTTTCCCATGCAAAGCGTATTTAAGCTGCCTATGGCGATCGCCGTTCTTAAACTAGTAGATGAGGGCAAGATTTCGCTTGACCAACAAGTCACAATTACCCGTCAGGAGTTGGCTCCAGGATCGAGTCCCATCATTAAGGAATTCAAAGGTGATAGCGCACAGTTGACAGTTCGAGATCTTCTTAATCGCGCTGTCGGAAATAGTGATAATACTGCAAATGACGCTTTGGTGCGATTGGTTGGTGGACCTCAGCAAGTTAATGCTATCTTGGGCAGGCTAAAAATTCGCGACGTTCGCGTTGATCGTTTAGAGCAGCAATTGCAGCCAGATGTTGTAGGACTCACAAACTTTCGACCCGAATTGGCTGACGAGCAAAAATTTGCACAAGCTGTACAAAAGATTCCTGATGGCGTCAAGAAAGCTGCCTTACAAAAGTATCTCACCGATCCGCGAGATACTGCTACTCCTGAAGGTATAGTTGACCTTTTGGCAAAGCTGCACTCAAATCAGCTATTGTCCCCGAACTCGACCGCTTTGTTACTAAAGATAATGACCGATTCTTCAACAGGACAGAAGCGGCTAAAAGCAGGGCTGCCCAAGAATTGGTCAATCGCACACAAAACTGGTACAGCTGGGGATGTTCTAGGGATAGGTCCTGCTACAAATGATGTTGGAATCATCAGTTCGCCTAACGGTCAGCGCGTTGCTGTAGCTGTATTTATAGCCGATTCAAAAGCTCATTTGGAAAAGCGCGAGAAAGTGATGTCCGACATTGCCTTGGCAGTGGTAAAGGCAACGTAAAAGCCATTACCTTACTCCTCCATAAGCTTCTTACCCTTAGCAACGTAAGGAGCTATCTCTTTACGAATAATTTCACTCATCGTCGTACTGTTGGCAAGACACCAAGTATCAAAGGCGGTCTTGTCCATAGGATCTATTACGATTTGTATATAGTCCCTTTTACGCTCTAATTTCTTTCTTGGCATGATTTTCTCTCATTCATGCTCCTATAATATCATGATAATAATCATGATATTATTGAATGATGAGGGGCAATAAATTAGACCCCCATCAGGAGGTGAATTAACTGACAGATCCAAATTACAGAGGTAACGGGAAAGGAGAAGGTTGGATGCAACTGTTCCGAATCTTCCGATTTCTGTTTAGGCGGCGTACCTGGATCGAACTAGATCCGGTATCAGGACAGGAAACACCCATTGATAGAGAGGACGTGATTGACGACCTTGATATCAGGGATGATAGCGAAGAGGGAAACGGCAATAGCCAACGCTAATTTCGCGCACCTCGCTTAGCCCCCAACTAGCCCTTGGGGGCTTCCCTAACCATAGTGTAACCTGGTTGGTACAGATTTCAACTACCTTGACCAACCCTATGGGTATGTCCAAGGATTACCAAAGTAAGATAGAAACGTAAGCGTTGTGTCCTCAACTTCCCTCACTGCAGCACAGAAGACAGTACCCTTTAGGAAAGAAAGATGGAGAAAATAGTTTACCCTGTGGAGTACCGAATTGTTGAACGCCACATTACACCAGGAAAATCTTACTGGCACTTCCTCAAAGGTAAAGTGTTTTTTAATCCGCTAAACTTACCAACGGAAGGTGACATTGAGTTTATGTTTGGCACAACTAAGAAAAAGGTTGTTGTCGAGCTTTTTCGGATAAATATGGGTAAGCCTGGGTACTATTTGGCGGATTTACTGGAACGCAAATATTACTACTGTGGTTCTAATTGGGAGGATGTAAGGACAACGCTGTTAAGCCTTGGGATTGGTCGGCTCGATCCAATAAAGAGTTAATTGGGAGTGGGGAG
>CAZZVG010000160.1:0-8826 GCA_964657295.1 Iningainema sp.
GTACAAGACAAACAAGCTCATTCCATGTCTGCACCATCGAAAAATTTGTTGATTCCTTAATTTCTCGTTCATGTACATTCCTCACCGCTACACCTGTTAACTCAAATTACGTCTATAAAGTTAATCACTTTATGAGGTAAATTATATCTTTGAATGAAACTGCCGCTCCGATTATTCGGGAGATTTTTGTCGTATTCAGGACTTACGCAACTGGCACAGGCGATCGCGCTCATTATAGTACATGTGTATTGGCAAGACTGACGCAAATGGTACAGGGCGATCGCGTCTAGTAGTACTTTTGTAGTATGCAAAAGAATAAATCAAAAAGTGCGTACCGATTCATTAAGCAACGGATATTTTTAAGGACACTTCCCCACTCAACGTTACCACTACCCGCGAATTATTGAGCCGATACGTATTTTCAGTGGTAAATAAAGAAAACATACATTTGGCTTTCAACGAAGTGACGGATTTCAAATGGATTAAAATAGAAGAGATTGACGAAAATTATTCGCTCGATTCCCTAAAAAGCAAAATTAAGATATTGTTGAATAAATAACTTATAATCTAAAATAGAGACTATCTTAATGGTTAAAAATTGTTTAAAAAAGCTTTAATGAATCCAAAACAACTGGTTAAACCAATCATTACTTGTTGCTTGTCAACGTATACTGTAGTTGTTTTTTGTCCGCAGTCATAAATACAATGAGTGATTCTTCTGTTACTACAAAACTAAAAGACGCATCTAATAATTTGCTGATGCCAAGCGAATCGGAGTACCCTTTTGAGCCTTTTGTATGGTCGGGTACTGAATTAACCCCTAAGAAAATTTTAGAACTAACAGGTCATCCCACTGATTCACCAGTTGAAACGATAGCTCTTACTGACTTGTTTGCCAATCTTGCTTATGAGCAAGATTGGCACGACAACCAGCAAAAAGCAGATGTAAGTAAATTTAAGAAACTTTTAGAAACACTTGAAGACAATTTGACTGACATTCAAGTTTTTCGGATTGGAAGAATAAATATTGATGTTTATGTGATTGGAAAAACTTTGGCTGGTTTAGCTGGAGTAAAGACAAAGGTTGTAGAAACCTAGTTGCCATCTTTTTTAGTAATTAAAAATATTCACCCGTTCAGAGCTTGGACGAGTGAATTGTTTAAAGTTCTATTTACTACTTGTACTTTTGGAACGGTGTTGGAAACAGGAATTCAACTTACTTTTAGTCACTGGAAGATGTCATTGAGAATCAACTCTTGCTTCAATCACAGATTGAATAGAAGCAGAAACATTGGATAGAAAATTGTAACCCGTGGCGCTTTCGATTGAATCAACGCTGACTCTATAGGAGCGCCAATCATCGTTTCTAACACCTTGGCTGTTAGGAATATTGACTGCGATTATGCGTGTGGAAGTCGTCACACTGCTTGCGTTTCCGGGGCTATCAAGAACTACAATCACTTTCCAGGTTCGGTCTGGTACTGTCACCTTGCCGCCAGCTATTGTTGAAGCTGACCCATTCGAGCCGACACCGCCAGAACCGTACCCACCAGAGATGATGTATAGTTCTTTGCCTTGGCTTACCAAACTTCTACTGTAATCTTCTAAGTTCGCCCACACTCCCTGATTATTGTCAGGAGCTTGGGGAATCATATTCGTCATTAGAAAAGTAGCAGAGTTATCGGTTGTAGTTGCAGTTCTATCTCCGGAGGGGCACATATGCCCACGGTCAAAACCACTACCACTATAGTCGGATGTCGTGACTTGATAGCATCCCGAAGGCAAAGAAGTATCGGCACGAAAATTGTTTTGTCTAGCTGCGCTGCCAAGCCATGAGCTATTCAATTGCCAGCTTACCCAGTTGGGAATTCCTTTTGAACAGTTGTGGGATGTTGCGTATTGCGTTTTGCTCAACAAATAGTTGTTGAGACTTGAAGACCCTGCACCGCTTGGATTGCCCATTGTTAAATGCACACTCGTCTGAGCAGGTGCAATACTGGGTATCAGCGCGATTAAGAGTGCCCCTAGAAAAGAAACTATTAGAAGAATCGAAAGCTTTTTTCTATTCATGAGTAGACTTATTTATAACAATAGTTTCTCCACGTTAAGCGTATATCCTCAAGGTTAAGTCTTGGATAAGGTTGCAACAAAGGTGTAGTTCACACTCCTTACAAAAGAGATTTCCAGCAAAAGATAGGTGAACAACTGTAGCAAAAAAAACTTAATATTGTTTTAAGAAGAATTCTCTATTACCCAGGATTATGAGCTACTATATCTCTCCTCGCTTTCTTGACAAACTTGCCGTTCATATCACCAAAAACTTCCTCGAACTTCCAGGCGTTCGAGTTCCCTTGATTTTAGGTGTTCATGGACGTAAAGGCGAGGGAAAGTCTTTTCAATGTGAGTTAGTCTTTGAAAAAATGGGTATTGAGGTGACTCACATATCTGGCGGAGAACTTGAAAGCCCAGATGCCGGAGATCCTGCGCGTCTAATTCGCCTGCGTTATCGAGAAACAGCGGAACTTATTCGCGTTCGTGGTAAAATGTGCGTGTTGATGATTAACGACTTAGATGCAGGTGCTGGACGTTTTGACGAAGGGACTCAGTACACTGTTAATACTCAGTTGGTCAATGCCACACTGATGAATATTGCCGATAATCCTACCAATGTGCAACTTCCTGGTAGTTACGACTCAACGCCTTTGCATCGTGTGCCGATTATTGTGACAGGTAATGATTTTTCCACTCTGTACGCACCTTTGGTAAGAGATGGGAGGATGGAAAAATTTTACTGGGAACCCGATCGCGATGACAAGGTAGGAATTGTTAACGGAATTTTTGCCGAAGACAAACTTTCGAGTCAACAAGTTGAACAACTCGTCGATACTTTTATCAATCAGTCGATTGACTTCTTCAGTGCTTTGCGATCGCGCATCTACGACGAACAAATCAGCAATTTCATCCACAAAGTCGGATTTGATCGCGTCTCCTTACGTGTTGTAAATAGCACAGAAAAACCCCCAGAATTCAACAAACCCGATTTCAACCTATCTAAGATGGTGGCGATGGGTAAGTTAATGGTTGCCGAACAAAACCGGGTGGACAATTCTCACTTAGTTGACGATTACAATCGACTCAACAGAAAAAATTATCAACCAGTTGTACCTCAACATGTTACACCAGTACCAACCCCTCAGTCAAATAACTTCACAAAAGTTGATAATTCTTCAACGTTCAATGATCATAGCGAGCAAGTAGCAAGTACGCCAATCAGTCAAGAAACATTAGGGCAGATGCGGCAAATTTTTGCTCAAGGATATCGGATTGGAATTGAATATGTAGATGAAAGACGCTTCCGTACAGGTTCCTGGCAAAGTTATGCCGATCATCAAGTTGATAATATGGCGGAGGCGATCGCTGTTTTGGAATCCTGTCTCAGCGATCACAGTGGTGAATATGTGCGTTTAGTAGCGATCGATATCAAGGCAAAGAAGCGGATTGTGGAAACCATCGTCCAACGTCCAAATAGTAAAATTAGCAACTCTTAAGGTTTAAGTTAATTGTTGATAGTTGATTGTTGATTGCAATTAACCATCAACAATTAACAATGAACCGAACACGATATAATGCTTTTAACAGGCTATAATGTGATATTGGCAAGTTGCTAGACATCCATGACTTCGTCTCAATCTGCATCCCAAACAGCGGAACCCAATGACAGAAATGCGCCTCACGCTGATTCTCGCATCGTGGATCGCACCAGACTGAGTAAAATGTATCAGCACTACGTGGAGATGAAGGATAAGTATCCTCACGCGCTACTGCTGTATCGGGTGGGAGATTTCTTTGAAACTTTTTTTCAGGATGCCGTGACTGTCTCTCGGGAACTGGAACTTGTCTTAACCAGCAAGCACGCTGGGGAAGTTGGCAGGGTATGCATGACTGGTGTTCCTCACCATGCTTGGGAACGTTATACAACCCTATTAGTGGAAAAAGGATATGGGGTTGTCATCTGCGATCAAGTGGAAGACTCTGCAGTTGCTGTCGGGTTGGTGAAGCGTGAAGTGACTCGCATTCTTACCCCCGGCACTTTGTTGGAAGAGGGAATGCTAAAATCTAGTAGCAATAATTACCTTTGTGCGGTGGTGATTGCGGCAGAGCATTGGGGTTTGGCTTATGCAGATATTTCGACTGGTGAATTCCTCACCAGTCAAGGTAGCAATTTAGATCATCTTACACAGGAATTGATGCGCTTGCAGCCAGCAGAAGTGCTATTTCCTACCAATGCTCCGGACTTGGGGCTTTTGCTTCGTCCGGGAGAAAAATCGGCACATCTACCAGAATGTTTGCCACCATCATTTTGCTATTGCTTGAGATCGCAAACTCCCTTCTCAATCGGGGAAGCGAGAACGAGATTGTTGCAAAAATTTAAAGTGCGATCGCTTGAAGGACTTGGCTGCGAAAACCTCACCTTAGCAGTGCGGGCGGCGGGAGGTCTGTTAGAATACTTAGAAGATACGCAAAAAGACAACTCTGTTCCTTTACAGCCGCTTCGTACCTACACTCTCACCGACTTCTTGATTGTTGATTATCAAACCCGCCGGAACCTGGAAATTACGCAAACCGTCCGCGATGGCAGTTTTGTGGGTTCCCTGATGTGGGCATTAGATAAAACGAGTACAACAATGGGTAGTCGGGCTTTACGAAGGTGGTTGTTGCAACCTTTGATTGATATTAAAGGTATTCGCTCTCGGCAAAATACAATTCAAGATCTCGTAGAAAACACGGCTTTACGTCAAGAATTGCAGCGGTTGTTGCGGCAAATTTATGACTTGGAACGGTTGACAGGACGCGCGGGTTCTGGTAAGGCAAATGCTAAGGATTTAGTCGCTTTAGCAGACTCACTGTCGCGCCTGCCGGAATTATCTCGCTTGGTAGCGGAGACTCACTCACCCTTTCTCAAGGCTTTGCAGAAAGTTCCACCCGTGTTGGAACAATTGGCACGAAAATTACAACTTCATATTGTCGAGTCACCGCCTATATATCTGACAGAAGGTGGGTTAATTCGTCCTAGTGTCAATCCGCAGTTGGATGAGCGGCGTAGTACGGTGGAAGAAGACCACCAATGGATTGCTAATTTAGAAGTTGAGGAGAAAGCAAGGACGGGAATTTCGACGCTGAAGGTAGGATTTAATAAAAGTTTTGGGTATTATATCAGTATTTCCCGTACCAAAGCCGACCAAGTTCCGTCAAATTATATCCGCAGACAAACGTTGATGAATGAGGAGCGCTACATCACTCCGGAATTAAAGGAACGAGAAGCGCGGATTCTGACGGCTAGAGATGATTTGAATAAGCTGGAGTATGAGATTTTTGCTGTGTTGCGGCAGGAAGTCGGTGAACAAGCCGAGTTGATTCGCAATGTTTCTCGTGCAGTGGCAGCAGCAGATGTGTTGTGTGGTTTGGCAGAGTTGGCGGTTCGTCAGGGATACTGTTGTCCATCTGTGATTTCTGGAAGGGAAATCTCGATTGTAGAGGGGCGTCATCCAGTGGTGGAACAGTCTTTGCCTGCGGGGTTTTTTGTGCCGAATTCTACTAATTTAGGAAGAGAATTGAACCGCCCTTCGGGTTCACAGTCGCCTACGGCGGGAAACCCGCCTGCAGCGCTGGTTCACCAAGACGCCAAGGACGCCAAGGAAGAGGAGAGGAAATCGCCTTCTCCGGATCTTGTCATTCTGACGGGGCCAAATGCTAGTGGCAAAAGTTGTTATTTGCGTCAGGTGGGGTTGATTCAGTTGATGGCGCAGATTGGTAGTTTTGTACCTGCAAAGTCTGCGATTTTGGGTGTGTGCGATCGCATTTTCACTCGTGTGGGTGCAGTGGATGATTTGGCAACGGGCCAATCGACGTTTATGGTGGAGATGAATGAGACGGCGAATATTCTTAACCATGCAACATCTAACTCGCTGGTGCTGTTGGATGAAATTGGACGGGGAACGGCAACTTTTGATGGGCTTTCGATTGCTTGGGCGGTGGCAGAGTACTTGGCAGCAGAGATTTGCGCCCGCACGATTTTTGCGACTCACTATCACGAGTTGAACGAACTGGCTTCGCTGTTAACAAATGTTGCTAATTACCAGGTGACGGTGAAGGAGTTGCCTGATCAAATTATCTTTTTGCACACGGTGCAACCGGGAGGTGCTGATAAGTCGTATGGGATAGAGGCAGGAAGGTTGGCGGGTTTACCTGCAGTGGTGATCAAAAGGGCAAAGCAAGTTATGGGACAAATTGAGAAGCACAGTAAAATTGCGATCGGTTTGCAAAATATGGATTGAGTTTTACATTAACAAATTATTGCTGATACCATGCTTTCCCTGATTTGATCTCGCTTTATTCAGATCCCATTGAAAATCGTACTCCATACTCCAACAATGAAGGCGCTGCTCTCTAGTATAGTAGAGTGCGGGTAAAAGATGGATAGCTGTAGCGAAGCTTACATCTATCCAACGTTTTTTGAGCAATTCAATCTCTAAATCCAAAGCCGCAGCGCTACTAGTCGCTACTCAATAATTTCGTCATATTGATTGGTGTCGTCTGACTGCAATTGTTTCATCTC
This sequence comes from Iningainema sp., assembly GCA_964657295.1. Classification (GTDB taxonomy): domain Bacteria; phylum Cyanobacteriota; class Cyanobacteriia; order Cyanobacteriales; family Nostocaceae; genus Rhizonema. Next base: position 6,617 of record CAZZVG010000160.1, read on the forward strand.
CACCAAGACCTCAGCCAAAGTTTTTTCATCTAGCCATTGATGACGATATGAGGTATAATCTCCTTTACCAGGACTGAAATATTGAATAAACCGAATAGTATCGGTAACTCCCAGAGAATTGATTAAGGCATCGTAGCCCTGTTTGATAATTTCATTTTGGGTTTTCATCATTGCTTTCCTCGGCTTGTATTACGGATGCCAGCCATTGAACGGGGTTATTAATCTTTACGTTATTTTTGACTGAAGATGTCTGTTTTTATTCCTGTTTGACTTTTTGCTCTCAGTAATCTCCCTGTGTGACAGTTAGGGGTGCGGAAGGTGGGATACAAATGTTAAGAAAGATGTGACTACTGGATAGGAGGGGCATTCTGGAGAGAGGGAATAATACGATAAACCCCACAACGTAGGCTGTGAGGCTGTCTGTTAGTTCGATTCGATCCAATCGGTAGGGACTACAAAATGTTGGTATTAGACTAAGCTTTTTCTAAAAACTCTTTGTCTAATACATTTTCTGGGAAGAAAACAGTAGGTGAAAGATTGAAAAATTTTGCTAGCTTTTGAATATGTTCAAGCGTTAATTGAAGTTTGCCTTTAAGTATATCAGAAACAATTGACTCCGTTTTAAAAATAGGAACTAAATCCTTTGGTTTGAGATTCAATTCTGCCATTAAAACTTGAATAAGTTCTACTCCATAAATATCTGGAACTAAATCTTGTTTTGATTCATATTCGTAAATTAAGATTCCTAGTAAATTCAAATAGTCTTCTTCTGATTCCGTTAGTTCTCCTTTGTCAAGTAAACGCTCAACAACTGCTTGAATTTTTTCTAAATCTTCTTCGTCTTTTATAGGACGCGGAGGGAAAGATGTAAGTAATTCTGTGTAGCTCGTGTCCTGATGTAACATTTTTTGATTTCGTGTGTGGTTTGTTTAATTATTAAGATTGGCATCTTAAATTTTAGTTGATAGTTTGTAATTATTAGTGTTAGCTATCAAACCAATCGTCTTTTTTCCATTTATCTTTATCGTATTCAGCATGAGTAAGAAAGTCACGAATATAAATAGCTTTCCATTTATAGTTAATACAGGTTATTAACCTATATTGATTCCCTCCAATATCAAAAATAACGAAGTTTTTCACTTGGTCGGGTGGCACACTGTACATCACTAGTAAAAACAATCTTAATGGTTATCCGGTGCTGTGCGTTGCCGATCGCCAAGGTGGTTCTTGCCTAGACGAAAACCTGCTAGTCATTCACAGAGAGACGATGTTCCTAAAACAATAAATAACTTTGATGCCACCAAGCTCGTAATGATTGCACTGCCTCAATTTCGTCTTCTTTCGCTTGTTCTAAAAAGGTATACAGCCGCTCTTTGTGTACCTGAGGAAATATGGGGCTAATCTCCACTTCCACATAAACTCCTTCCTGAAGCTGATAAATTCTCCATACCTTACCATTGAAGCGCCAAAATTCTGGGACTCCAAGGCTAGAATAGAATTTATTTTTAGCAATATCCGTGTGGGTGATATCAATCTCAACTACCAAATCCGGAGGTGGATCTTGACTAAAATTCACATTCCGACCTTTCACCAAAGGTTGATTTTGAATGTAATAAGCATTATCGGGTTCTGCAGCTTTCTTGAGCCGAGGGTAGTTCATTGTGGTTGAACCCATCGTCTTCAGTCGCAGCCCCATCAGTTCAACCAGCGTCAAGATGAAGCGTTCAATCAAACGACCGAAAAACTCGTGATCTTCTAAAGGCACCGTAATCTCTAACACTCCATCGTCGTAGGTTAACCGAGAACTACGGGATTGAGGCAGTGCATCCAGAATTTGGTGATACGCTTCCCACGATAAACCAGGAAGCACTACCCTTTGCTCTCCGATAGGCAGCAATTCAACTTTTGGTTCTGGTGCAGCAGTTACCATATAATCCTCGATTTTATGCAAACACTTATACAAATTATGGTTCCGTATCGAGCGAACATTAGATCTTAGAAAAGAGACTTAAATTCGTCACGGCTTATTTGACAATCGCGTAGTATTTGTGCTAATAAACCCCGACCAATTGTTTCTCCAGAATGTATTGGAACCACCGTCCGACGCCCATCACTATGTATCAAAATATGATGACATCTATTAGCATTATTCGTTTAGTTACCTTTGATCCTACAACAGTAGTGCAACTGGCTCCAAAATTTGTCTCCCC
>CAZZVG010000161.1:0-8797 GCA_964657295.1 Iningainema sp.
AAACAATTCATGGCACGCGCAAAGTTTGAAAGGAATAAACCCCACGTTAATATTGGTACGATTGGTCACGTCGATCATGGTAAAACTACGTTAACAGCAGCGATCACCATGACCTTGGCAGCTATGGGTCAAGCTGTGGCTAAGGGCTACGATCAAATCGATAACGCACCAGAAGAAAAGGCACGGGGTATTACTATCAATACCGCTCACGTTGAGTATGAAACCACTAGTCGGCATTATGCTCATGTGGACTGCCCAGGACACGCCGACTATGTGAAAAACATGATCACAGGTGCGGCTCAAATGGATGGTGCCATTCTAGTAGTTTCTGCTGCTGATGGTCCCATGCCTCAAACTCGTGAACACATCCTGCTGGCAAAGCAAGTGGGTGTACCTAACCTGGTTGTCTTCTTGAATAAGGAAGACATGGTGGATGACGCAGAACTCCTAGAACTCGTGGAATTGGAAGTCAGAGATCTGCTGTCAAGCTATGAATTCCCCGGTGACGATATTCCAGTAGTCATAGGTTCAGGTCTACAGGCCTTAGAAAAAATGGCTGCTAGCCCCAAAACACCACGCGGTGAAGATAAGTGGGTAGATAAAATCTATGACTTGATGGATGCTGTAGACAGCTACATCCCCACGCCAGAACGCGATATTGATAAGCCCTTCCTCATGGCTGTAGAAGATGTGTTCTCGATCACAGGTCGCGGTACAGTTGCTACAGGTCGGATTGAACGCGGTAAAGTCAAAATCGGTGACAACGTAGAACTCGTGGGCATTAGAGATACCCGCTCTACAACAGTCACAGGCATCGAGATGTTCAAAAAGAGCCTTGATGAGGGTATGGCAGGCGATAACGCTGGTATCCTATTGCGTGGTTTGCAAAAAGCTGATATCGAACGTGGTATGGTCATCGCTAAGCCAGGTACTATTAAGCCACATACCCAATTTGAAGGCGAAGTCTACGTGTTGACGGAAAAAGAAGGCGGTCGCAAGACTCCATTCTTCCCAGGTTACCGTCCTCAGTTCTATGTTCGGACAACCGACGTAACTGGTACTATCAAAAGCTTCACTGCTGATGATGGTAGTGAAGCTGAAATGGTAATGCCAGGAGACAGGATCAAGATGACAGTGGAACTGATTAACCCGATCGCCATTGAGCAAGGAATGCGCTTCGCTATCCGCGAAGGCGGTCGCACTATTGGTGCCGGTGTCGTTGCTAAAATAGTCAAGTAGTCACTTCTTAGTAAACAATATATCGAGCAGAGGTGGTATAATACATCTCTGCTTTTTTCAGCAAATAGTCAGTTGTTGATTTTTGCTTGTTGGTCTTGATTTGTTCTACTAACAACTCACAACGCTCCAACGAGAACTTCACCAACTCATCACTCATCAGAACCAGGAAAATTAAAAATGGCAACGCTACAGCAGCAAAAGATTAGGATTCGCTTACAGGCTTTTGACAGACGTTTACTCGATACATCTTGCGAGAAGATTGTCGATACAGCTAATCGCACAAATGCCACAGCGATCGGACCAATTCCTCTTCCCACAAAACGTCGGATTTACTGTGTGTTGCGATCGCCTCATGTGGATAAAGATTCGCGGGAACATTTTGAAACTCGTACCCATCGTCGAATTATAGACATCTATCAGCCTTCTTCTAAAACTATAGATGCCTTAATGAAACTAGATTTACCATCAGGTGTAGATATTGAAGTAAAACTGTAACTGTTATTTGCTAGTGGTGAGTAGTTAATGGTTATGGGTACTACATAACTACTCATCCGGATTGTTCACGAGACGACAAGTTATATAGATGAAACCACTAGTCATTAACAACTAACTCTGCCCTGAAGAAATATGTCTCAGGGCTTTTTCATAGCAGCAAAACAAAATGATAGAATAAAAAAACGCGCTTGAAGCATAGCAGCTATGTAAGCATTCAGCCCTAAGGGATCAGCGATCAAACTTTTAAGAGGTACGCTTAAAGGAGAAAGTTTACATGAATCCATTCACAGCTGACCGAAAAGTACTAATTGCTAAAGACTTACAGCATAAGAAATATTAAAGATTAAATTTATACCAAGGGAAAAATGACATCCTATTCTAAAATTGCAGTTCGCGAACTACCTCTGTTCCCATTATCAGAAGTAGTTTTGTTTCCAACCAGGCCATTACCACTGCATATCTTTGAATTGCGCTACAGAATGATGATGAATACGATTCTGGAGAGCGATCGCAGGTTTGGAGTGTTGATGGTAGATCCGGTAAAAGGCACGATTGCTAACTTTGGCTGCTGTGCAGAAATTATTCATTATCAGCGGTTGGCAGATGATAGAATGAAAATGTGGACAATAGGACAGCAAAGGTTTCGGGTTCTGGAATACGTTCGCGAAAAGCCCTACCGCGTTGGCTTAGTCGAGTGGATTGAAGATCAACCACCAACCAAAGATTTGCGACCTTTAGCTTCTACGGTAGAACAAATACTGCGAGATGTGGTGCGTCTCTCAGTCAAATTAACCGAACAAAACATTGAACTGCCAGAAGATTTGCCAGATTTGCCGATAGAACTATCTTACTGGGTGGCAAGTAACCTCTACGGTGTAGCCACAGAACAGCAAGCCTTACTAGAAATGCAAGATACTGTGACTCGCTTGGAGAGAGAAGCCGAAATCTTGACTTCTACTCGTAATAATCTAGCTGCTCGTACTGTTCTCAAAGACACCTTTAATCAAAAGTTATGAGTCAGAAGTGAGGAGGAACCGTCTCTTGCGGCGGCTTCGGTTCCCCTAACTAATCTGTAATACATTGTAGCTACCAAATATTTTTAATAATTCTGTTCGCTCACTTAATTCGGCTATTGCCGACTGCATTTGCGGTTCTGAGACATCAGCCTCCGCATCAATGAAAAATAAGTATTCTCCTAAAGATCGCTTTTTCGGGCGTGATTCAATGCGGCTGAGGTTGATATCTAGATGGGCAAACACTTGTAACGCCTTCACCAGCGCACCTGGTGAATTGGCAGGCAGACTGAAGGCGAGCGAAGAGTAACTGGCTTTTTTGGAATTAGTCTGCAGGGTGAAAGCTTTATGAGTCTGACTAACCACCAAGAAGCGAGTAAAGTTTTCTGGGTTATCGTTAATCCCACTAGCTAATATAGGCAGATTGTATAGTTGCGCTGCTCTCTGAGATGAGATAGTCGCAGCTGTGAGGTTCTGCTCTATTTGGAGGAGTGCTTCAGTTGTAGAGTTACTTGGAATCAGCTCTACAGTGGGAAGAAATTGCTCTAACCATCCTTGGCATTGTGATAGAGCCTGCGGGTGAGAATAAACTATTTTGAGATCTTCTAAACTGGCAGCACAAGAAATTAACATGTGGGTAATCGGCATGACTAAACCCATCTGAATTTGTAAATTATTCAGCAGCCAGAGTGTGTCTAGAGTCATTGTCACACTTCCTTCAATAGAATTTTCCACAGGCACAACAGCTAGTAGTGCAGAATTGGAATCTATGGCTCGCAATGTTTGGGGGATGCTAGGATAGGGACATAAGACAGCTTCAACTCCTGTACTTAAGGTCAGCTGATTGAGATAAAAAATAGCTGCTTGTTCTGTATAAGTGCCAGGAGGCCCTAAATGTGCGATTGTTATGGTCATAGTTTGGTCTAGCTCAAATGATTTGCACAAATTATAGTATTCCCTGAATAAACTCGGAGTGCAAAGGCGTGAAAGGTGAACTCAAACCTTTTCACAACCTGTTACCCCGATTTAAAGAGACTTTAACCGATCCAATCTCCTGAAAAAATTTATAATAATTTAATAATTATAATTTTTATCAACTATGCCTACTCATTTTAGTGCGTCTCTATCAGTTGAAATCGCTGTTCCAGAACAGCCGATTCCCATTCAATATTACTTGCGTCAGCCTCAACGTCTTGTCAATGCATTAATTGACCCCAGCCGTGTACAATCTCTTTCTGAAGAAGTTTTTCGATTAAAAATGCGTCCATTGCATTTTATGTCACTAAGTATTCAACCTACTGTAGACATGAGAGTTTGGGCTGACTCGCATGGAACAATTCATTTGCAGTCAGTAGGTTGTGAAATTATTGGTGTTGAGTATATTAATCAGCGTTTCGCTCTCAATTTGAAAGGGTATTTGTCTCCTCAACAACTCAAGACTGGCACTTATTTGAAAGGACGAGCCGATTTAGAAGTGCAGGTGGATCTACCACTACCATTTTCCCTAACCCCAACACCGATCTTAGAAACTGCTGGCAATGGTTTACTTAAAAGCGTTTTGTTGACAATTAAACAACGATTGCTCAACCAACTTTTAGCAGATTATCGTCGCTGGGTGATATCACAAACAGATGAGATGACTCTTGACGAAGGAAACACAGAATTACCAATTCTCCATCCCGAGTCATTATGAGCGCCAAGTTATCAGAGGAGAGAAAGAACAAAAAGCAATGGTTAACTACGTACGCTTTACGATTACACAAGGACGAAAGGACTTACGATGCAAGCGTGAAGGTCCGTATTCATGTAAGGCTTTCAAATGGCTTGGAGTACCATAACCCTTATTGTATTCTAAGTCGTACATGGGATACTTCGATGCCATGCGTAGCACTAGATCGTCACGCCAAACTTTAGCGATAATACTGGCTGAGGCAATACAAAGCGAAAGCGAGTCTCCCTTAACTATTGTTTGTTGTGGTATGTGTAAATCTTTTAATGACTGATTGCCATCAATTAAACAAAGTGCTGGCTGCACTTTTAGCTTGAGAATAGCCCGCTTCATCGCTAACAAAGTTGCTTGCAAGATATTGAGACTATCAATTTCGGTAGTAGATGCAAAACCAATTTTCCAGTCTATAGCTAATGCAGAAATTTGCTGTGCGAGCTGAGTTCTTTTTTGACTGGATAGCTGTTTACTGTCTTTAATGTTGGCTGCTATAAGTTCGGGCAAAGCGCAATCAGGTAAGATCACTGCAGCCGCAACTACAGGACCAAATAGAGCACCCCGTCCCACTTCATCAACACCAGCCCAATCGGAAATGCTTGATGAAGAAGATAACTCCAGCCAATTTGATTGTGTTGGAGGAGCTAGCGATCGCACAAAAGAGATGTGCTCTTTCTGAGTCATTTATTTGATTAAATGAAGGAAAAAGTAAGTTTGAGGCGAAGTTGGAAGGAGCAAGCTGCGAAGTTGGAAAAAGGAATGTTGGGTAATTTTTACACATTCCTTTTTCCATTATTTTCATCATCAGCTTGTACCTTTTCCCATTGGAAAAGGTAGACAAAAGCAATCATATTGATTTGTATTCTTCGCTTTGCTCCTCATCCAACTTCGTGATTATTCACCTGTATCGGTAGCCGAGGAACGACGGCGACGACGACGGTCTACTACAGTGGAAGAGCGGCTTGTCTCAACTTCATGCTGCATGTTATCAGACTCCGATTCCTCCATAACATCTTCAGTTAAAGGTTCACTTGTCGGGGCAGCTATGACTGTATCGACTGTTTCATCGGTTAATACTGATTTCACTTCACTGGGGGTAGCAGAAGCTTGTCCCGGCAAGGTGATGTTATAAATCACAGATTTCGGGTTTTTGACTTCCCGATTCAATTTAATTGCCGGAGGGATACCCATAAGAGCATAAACATCCTGTTCTTTGGGTGTCATTTCTACAGAAACAATCTCTGGCGGTTCTACCACTGGTTTAACTGGTTCAACCTTGGTAACAACTTTGTTCCGCTCTGCTCTTTCACCCCAACCCACTTTGAGTATAGTAGGTAAAGGTACCTCTGATGCTGGTTCTATTTCCGGATCAGGATCGACTTCTACCTCTGGCTTGTTGACAAAAGATAGTGGGTTAGTCGTGAGTGGTAGCTCTTCTTTGCCATTTCCCCCATTTACCCTCATCTGACTAAGCCGACGACGCTTTCGATTGTTCCCAAGTTCGTGATAACTGGGATGATTATCCAATTTTAGATCGCTATACTCCGCCTCTGTATCGTATACTTCCCCAAAGTGTTCAAAAGTTTCCCGTTGTTGTTCCGCTACGCGGGTTACTGGCAAACGAGGTTCTTTTTGAGGTATAGGTACAAGGCGCTCTGGCGCTTCTGTTGGTATTGGCAATCGGTTTTCTGTTTCGCCTGGTAAATGGACAATATGCCCTAATCCACCACAGGTGGGGCAAGTTTGACCAAATAACTCGTATATATTTTGACCTTGACGTTTCCGGGTAAGTTCTACCAAACCCAGTTCGGTCAATTGGGCAATTTGGGGGCGAGCTTTGTCTGCTTTCAGCGATTTATTGAAATGTTCTAAGACTTGTAACTGATCGCGGCGCGATTCCATATCAATGAAATCTACGACAATGACCCCAGCAATATTACGCAACCTCAACTGCCGAGCAATTTCTGTTGCTGCCTCGCAGTTCGTCCACAAAACAGTTTCTCTGGCTGTTGCCGATCGCGTAAAAGAGCCAGAGTTAACGTCTATAACCGTTAGTGCTTCTGTTGGCTCAATAATAATGTAGCCACCCGAAGGCAAATCGACTCGTGGTTTCAACGCTTCTCGAATTGCCGCACTGATCCGGAAATATTCTAAAATTGGCTGGCGATCGCGATGATGATCGATCAACAACCCTTGTGGTGTTTGTCCTCCACTCCAGTTTTGTAAATACTGCTTGACTCGCTTCAAACCAGTACTGGAATCCACGACAATTCGATTCACATCCGCGCCATACATATCCCGTAGTACACGCTGGATAAAATCATCGTCTCTATTCAACAATGCTGGAGGACGAGTCGATTGCGCTTCAAGCTGGATTGTTTCCCATTGCTTTTGCAGCGATTCTAAATCTTCGATAATCGCTTCTTCCGGTTTGCCCTCTGCCTCTGTGCGAACCAGTAAACCCATCCCTGCTGGTTTGAGCAATATCGCCAAAGCACGCAAGCGGTTGCGCTCGCTTTCACTTTTAATTCGGCGTGATAAATTGACACCCCGTCCATAAGGCATCAATACTACGTATCTTCCTGGTAAAGTAATGTTACCTGTGAGCCTCGGTCCCTTAGTCCCGGTTGGCTCTTTCATGACTTGCACTAACACTTTTTGCTGTGGTGTCAATAATTCCGTAATTGCCGCTGCCGTGCGCTTCAGTTTTAGTGGTCCTAAATCTGTGACATGAATGAAGCCATTCCTTTCTGGATCACCTATATTTACAAAAGCCGCATCTATCCCTGGTAATACATTTTCAACGACTCCTAGATAGATATCCCCAATTTGGTGATGACCCGTGGCAACAACGAGTTCCTGTATTTGGTCTTCCGAAAAGACTGCAGCAATTTGATGCTGCTCTGCTATGATAATTTGTTTTGGCATTCAATTTCCTCAAAAACTGGCAGCACAATGTTGGTTTGGGGGTTTATTATTCAAGAACGCCCCGACAAGCCCAAATGTACCGATCATAAAAATTGCTAATCAAGAGCGGAATGGCACTGTGATTTTGTTTACACGCGTGATTATTCCAGAACGGCGGCATATTATTTAAGCAATTAAATCTGACCACCGTGGTAGATTTTTGATACAACGCCTTTACCACCATTAAATTTGGCTTAAAGCAGTTGTTGTAAAAAGCATAGTGTTAGAAAATCAGACACAGCGTGTATTGGTTAATGATTCACAAGCTAGCTATAAACAGAGAGTGTTTTTTATCAGCCTCAATTTTTCACGGGAGTTAACCCTAGAAATACCACTCTAATATCTTTGCTCTCGCGCCCTGACTAACAGGGTAGTGAATCAAATCACTCAATGCAGCGCTCTTAAAATTTCCCTTCATCCCATTCTAACGCAACCTTGTTAAAAATCAATTCCTTTGAATATGCAGCTAGAGGGCAATTAAAACCTGAACTGCCCTCAAGGGATTAGACCCCTAAAATTAGCCGATTGCGGTGGATATGCAGCAACTGAAATTCTGCACCTGCCACACTCTCTAGCATAAACAAGATGTGTTCGGGACGCAACACCATGCCGTCGTTCCGACAACTACCTACATAACGTAGAATAACTGCGGGTTGACTGAGCAGCTCTTTAAATTCTAACTCAAACAGGCGATCGCGCAGATTTACTTGCTGGACTTTTCCCGACTTGGTAACTTGTTCGTACCAAATTTCATCTTTGAGTCTAATTGTATCAATCCAGCTTTGCCATTGTGCAATTGTTGCTGTCTCAACACAAGCCACCGTAATCGAATACTCCGCAGCCGCTAACACTTGACTTGCTGGAGGAGCTTTCAATAATAGTGTTTCTATATTATAGATGGGGATGTCTGCTGGTAACGCCAAAGCCAGTTGAAAGCGAAAAGTTTCTTCATCAACAAGTTGAGTTAACTCAAAATCAACGATTTCACCGCTACTGGTAGATCCTAAAGACAAAGCATTGGCAATAGAAATCCGGGGAGTTGGATGAAACCCACCTGTGAAAGAAATGGGCAATCCCGAACGCCGCATTGCTCTATCAAACAGTCGCATCAGATCCAAGTGGCTGATTAAAGCCATATCACCAAGCTTACCAAATCCAACGCGCACCCGTTGCGCTTTTGTGGTGTTGGGGACAAATTCACCACTAAATTCTGGAATCGGCAGCGGTGGAATCACAACATTATGACCAAAGTCAGTGCTGCAAACGCCACAGTGAGAACAACCTTCAAACGAGCAATCTGCTACGGTTGCGGCTGATAAAGCGCGTTGTAAGTCTTCCTGCAGCCACTTTTTATAGATCG